>USNX01000105.1 GCA_900556205.1 uncultured Collinsella sp. | reverse complement strand
CCGCGGCCCAGATCGCAAAGGGCATCATCGCCGACGTTACTGCCGAGCTCGAGGTCTTCGACCCCGGCTTTACCTGCACGGTTGAGATTGCCGACAACGCTGAGGTCGAGGCCATGGACGAGAAGTCCGCACTTGCCCTTATTCGCGCTCTGCGTCTTGCCCCCAACGGTGTGATCCGCCGCAACGTCGCCACCGACGGCTCCGTCGAGGTTTCCTCCAACATCGGCGTGGTTGCCACCTCTGACGACCAGGTCAAGATCATGCTGTCCCCGCGCTCCTCGATCACCTCGCTGCAGAACGAGTTCAAGGACCGCCTGCAGACGCTGGCCGATGTCCTGGGATTCGACGCCAAGTTTGAGTTCGAGTATCCCGGCTGGAGCTATGCCGAGCATTCGCCGGTCCGCGACATCTTTGTCGAGAGCTATCGCGAGCTCTTTGGCTCCGAGCTACGAATCGAGTCCATTCACGCCGGCCTTGAGTGCGGCCTGTTTGCCGAGGCCCTGCACGGCCTGGACGCCATCGCCGTGGGCCCGACGCTCTCCGATGTCCACACCCCGGACGAGAGCATGGAGCTCGCTTCTGCCGAGCGCTTCTACGAGCTGCTCATCGACGTCCTCAAGCGCCTCGCTGCGTAAAGGTCGCGCTGGCAGCAGTCCGAGCCACGTGCTAGCAGATTGCAAATGACATTACGAGAGGGGGCACCCGGTCTTTTGCGACGGGTGCCCCCTCTCTTCTTTTGGGAAATGGGAGATTACGGACACCTAGCCCATATCCGCCTTGATGAGGTCGAGGGTGCGCTGGCAGTTTTCGCAGACGGGGCCGAGCATATGCTCGCGCAGGTCCGCCATGCCGGGCAGGTCGGCGTATTCGTCCATGACCTCTTCCATGCAAATGGGTACCTCGTAGGCGAGGTCCATCATGGTCGCAAAGCAAAACTTCTCGGATAGCCCGGCATCGGTGAGCGCCGCCTCCAGCGCGGGGTCGCCCATACCGTAGTATCGGCGGATAGCGCCTGGGCCGATGCGCCCCACACGATTTTCGCCGCCAACGCTCATGGCAAGGCGCGCTCGGCGGCGCATACGTTCGTATGCCAGCCCCGATGCAACGTCATACATACGAGCCATCATAGCTGTGCCGCCGTTTCCAAGAAGCAGGGAATAGTTCTTCGCATGCGCGTCCGGTGCGCCGATGATGGCGTTAAAGAAAAGTATCTGCGTAAACAGATACAGGTTAAGTTGATGGTGGCTCGTATTGACGAGGAGTTCCTGAATATCGCGTGCGGTCGGGCCGCCGTCTGCCGTGTACTTTTGAGCGGGCATCACTCCAAGAGCCTGACAGAGGTCTTCTTGGTGTAGACGCATGATTGTTCCGTCTTTGACTTTCACGCGGTCATATCGCTCAACAATGAGGGCGGGTTCGTCCTCAAATAAGCGATACTCAACGTTCGCCGTTGCGATACCCGCGCGCTGGGCGCTTTTCATGCAGACAAACTCATTAAGAGCCTCAAGTTTAAATCCGATGACGCCATTTTTGAAAATATGCGTCGTGGGCGAGGAGCCCACGCATTCGCACCAGCGACCGTCTATGAGTGCGAGAGCGAACTTGCCCTGATTGCCTCCAAGTGACCAACTTTCATCTAGGCCCATCCACGATGCATTGCGGTCATCTCTGATTGACTTGAGTCGCAGTGCAATCTCGTGATCGCCTATAGGGCGGTATTCGCTGGTGCGATGCAAGACGGCGTTGACGTCTTCTTCGGCGCAAAACTGCACTCCACCCGGACAGTCAAGTCCGATATGGCTGAGTAGCGCAACGGCATTGTTGGGTCTAACGTCGAATTCGGCAGCAATCGCCTTTCGCTGATCCTCGCTGTCGGGTAGAAGACCAAACAAGTACGGATTCATGACCTGTTGGCCGTATGTGCGATTTGATATGGGAATGTTGGTCGATAGGGCTGGCCCGTCATAATCTTGATCGTAGACAAAACTGACTAGACCGCTCTCATCTTGCATGAGCGTTCCTGCGGGTACGCCGCAAATAATAGTCCGAAGCGTTTTTCTGGCCATTGGCTATCTCCCTTCGGGCTTGGTTTGGGCAGATGCGCTTGTGGCAATCGAGACTCCGAGATTGGACATGGCGAAATCGGCGAAGGCCTTGTCGTAGAGCTCGGACGTAAAGGGGGCGTCTGCAAGAACCGGAATGGCGGCGCAGCGACGGTGGCTATGAGAGGGACGTTGAGCGTGATGGCACCTGGGGGTGCTACAAGGTTGCAAATCGGCATGCGGGGCGTCGACTGGTTGCTCGTTATTCGTTTTGGCGATATCCCCTTGAGCGGCGAGCGCCAGTCCGAGAGCATTGAAGATTGCCAACAGCTTGTCGAGCCGAATGCCCGTGGCATCTCCCAGCTCGAGCGATGCGAGCAGGCGCTCCGAAACACCGGCCTTATTAGCGAGGGCGGCACGGGTGAGACCCTGAGCCTCGCGTGCCTGGCGCACGTAGATGCCAGCTTGGCGCGGTGTGGTGATGGGAAGGGTATCCACGGCGATCTCCTAACGTGCAGACTTTTGCATCATAGTATGACATGCAAAAGTCTGCATGAAAAGGCCTCATGCAAAACTCTGCATTAGGCCTCATCCGGACGTTTAGTTTTGAAGGGTGTTTTACAGCGCCAAAATCCCCAGATGCTCCAGCAAAATCTTGAGGCCGATGAGGACGAGCACGACGCCACCCACGATGGTGGCGGGCTTTTCGTAGCGCGCGCCAAAGGTGTGGCCGATCGCTACGCCGGCAACGGAGAAGACAAAGGTCGTGATGCCAATGAGCGACACGGCGGGAACGATATCGACCGAGAGCGCGGCAAACGAGATGCCCACGGCAAGCGCGTCAATCGAGGTGGCGATGGCAAGGATTAGATATTCGCCCAGGTCGATCTTTTCGGCATCCTTGCCGTCGCCTTCGTTCTCGTCCTCAGTAAAGGCTTCCCACAGCATCTTGCCGCCGATAAAGGCGAGCAGGATAAAGGCGATCCAGTGGTCGATGGGGCTGATGATGCCCATGAACTGGCTACCAAGGGCCCACCCAATTACGGGCATGCCGGCCTGGAAACCGCCAAAGAACAGGCCGAGTATCACGGCGACCTTAAGGTTGATCCTTTTCATGCCAAGGCCCTTGCAGATGGATACGGCAAAAGCGTCCATAGAAAGGCCGATAGCGAGCAACACAAGCTCTGCGAGTCCCATAGTCTGGCTCCCTCTCTGCGGGCGGGCCCGCGTGTACCTCTTGGGGGAGTAACAAAAAAGACCCGTGGCGTACGCGTTGCGCGCACAGCCACGAGTCTCGTTCATTAAGGCAAGCCAGGCTGCATCGGCCAGTGTGTTGACTTGCCGCGCCACCGGAGGCGAACCCGATCACGCGACTACTCCCTCATTTATGCGAATCCCGATGCTACCACATGAACAGCTGATTTGGGTTGGGCTCTCAGCTGTGTTCGCTCATTCTGTAAGCATCGGATTTCGCAAGCGCCGCAGGGACAAACCGTGAGAAACTATTTAGCGTTTATGGAGCGTATACGATGGGAGCGATGCCTTGGATAAGAACGAGCTGCAAAAGCGTATGGAACAGGCCATCCGCCTGACGGCACCTGGTCAGCCGATCCGCACCGCCCTCGACATGATCATCGCCGGTCACCTGGGCGCCCTTATCTGCGTCGGCGACACCGAAAACGTGCTCGCTGCCGGTAACGACGGCTTCCCGCTCAACATTTCGTTTACCTCGAACCGCCTGTTCGAGCTTTCCAAGATGGACGGCGCCATCGTTATCGATGGCGACCTCACCCAGATCCTGCGCGCCAACTTCCACCTCAATCCCGATCCCTCGCTCGCCACGAGTGAGACGGGCATGCGTCACCGTACTGCCGCTCGCATGTCGGTGCTCACCGATGCCATCGTGATCTCGGTTTCGGCTCGTCGCGCCGTCGTCAACGTGTACGTCCACGGCAAGAGCTACGAGATCCAGCCCGTCACCACCATCATGAGCTCGGTCAACCAGCTCGTCGCCACGCTCCAGACTACCCGTCAGTCGCTCGATCGCTCCCTGCTGCGCCTGACGGCCCTCGAGCTCGACGACTACGTCACACTCGCCGACATTACCGGTATTTTCTCGAGCTTCGAGATCATGCAGCAGGCAAAGACCGAGCTTAAGGATTGCATTGTCAAGCTGGGTAACCAGGGTAAGCTCGTGCAGATGCAGCTCGAGCAGCTCGCGGGCTCCAGCATGGATACCGAATACGACTTGATGATCCGCGACTACGCGAGCGATTCCTCTGAGGCCAACGCCGAGAAGATTCGCGCCGAGCTGAGCCGTATGACGCCTAAGGACCTGTCCGACCCGCAGCACGTGGCGGCAGTTCTGGGCTATGACGACTTGGACGAGGACTCCGTCATGACGCCGCTGGGCCTGCGCACGCTTTCGCGCGTGTCCGTCGTGCGCGACGGCGTGGCCGAGAAGATCGTCGACGAGTATGGCTCGCTGCAGGAGCTCATGGACGACATCAGCGAGGATCCGGAGCGCTTGGGCGACTTTGGCGTCAACAACCCTGCCATTCTTGCGGACTCGCTGTACCGCATGAAGGGCACCAAACAGGGGAACGCATAATGGCGCCCGTATGCGCCGTGGTCGTTGCCGGCGGCAGCGGCCAGCGCTTTGGAAATCCCGGCGGCAAGCAGCTCGTTAACGTGGCGGGCCGTCCGCTCATGAGCTGGTCCATCCGCGCGTTCGATCGTAGCGACAAGGTCGGCCATATCGTCGTGGTTTGCCCTGCCGAGCGCCGTGCCGAGATGCGCCGCTTGGCTATCGACCCGTTTGACTATGACACGCCCATCAGCTTTGCCGATGCCGGCGATACTCGTCAGGATTCCACCCGCGCCGGCGTGCACGCGGTGCCGGCGGGTTTCGAATATGTCGCTATCCACGACGGCGCCCGTCCGCTCATCACGACCGAGGCCATCGACCATGCGATCGACGTGCTTGTAGGCGACCGCTCGCTCGACGGTGTCGTGTGCGGCCAGCCCGCGATCGACACGCTCAAGATCGTCGATGGCGACAATATCGTCGAGACGCCGCCGCGTGAGCTCTATTGGGCCGCGCAGACGCCGCAGATCTTTAGCGTCGATGCTATGAAG
>USNX01000104.1 GCA_900556205.1 uncultured Collinsella sp. | reverse complement strand
TCGGAAATGTTGGCGACGACCATGCCCTTGATCTTGACGGCGGCCATATAGGAGCCGACGCCGTTCTTATCGAATGCGAAGCCCTGGGAATCCTTGTGCTCCAGCAGGTCCTTGGCAACGGCGGTCGCGGAATCGACAAAGTCCGCGGCAGGGGTCTCGGAATAGTCGACGACCTCGTGACCGTCGGCGATGAGCATCTCCTTGATGGACTCCTTCATCGACATACCGTCGGCATCGGAAGCGATTACAACCCTCATGACATCCTCCTTGAGAGATACGCAGGTGCGTAGTTTCTGTTTGGAAGTGTTGAATCGCGTTCAGGTCCGGGCATCTGAATGTGCGGTTCTTCACTGTTCATGTTTATTTGAACACATTCGAACATCAACTGCAACCATTATTTGTTTATCTTTGTTCTTTTTTGAACAAATACCGTTCACGGATGATCGTCGGCCGTTTGGACCGGGCGCGGACGTAGCGACCATGTGCTCAACAAACAAAAGGGCGGCCGAGAACGTGTCTCGGCCGCCCTTCGGCGGTATTCCCCGGTATATACAGCTGTTTTAGCTACTCAGACTGCCCGCTCTTCTTGGCATGTTTGGACGGAGCGCTCAAGAAACGACCCGTCAGATAGTTCGCGGGACCGGAAACATCGATCCCCAGCAGCACGTGTCCTAGCCATAGGAACGCCGCGAGCACCAGTAGAGGGATCACACACGAGGTCACAATCATCACGATGACGCCTTCGATCAGATCGGTCACCTGATGCACGATCTCATCGGTCATCTGCTTGGCACCGCTGGTCACCGACGTAACAAGGCTCGAGGCCCCGTCAGTCAACTGCTCGAGCACGTTTTTGGACTCCTTGGCCTCGGATTTTTTCTTGTTCGATTTTGAGCTGGTCTCGGCTGACTTGTCCGTGGCATCAGCCGTCTTTGCGGCATCGCTCGCCTTTTGCTCAGCTTGCTCAATACTTACGCGATACGTTTCATCGACCTTCTGCGACACCCATACGCTCGCGGGTACGAGCGCCATGCCGATCACGGCAACCACCAGCACGCGTGTCGCCACACGGCGCAGGACGGCGCTCGTACTCCAGCGCCCGTGAATGCCAAGCGACACCGCAAAGAGCACCAACGCAAACGGGATTAGGACGCCCAAGCCAACCGACCACAAAATCGTGAGCAAATATTTCTCTAGGTATAGCACGGCAAGCACGATACCAAGGTTGCCTGAAAGCTGCGCGAGCTGCTCGGCAACCGGCGTTCCCGTATCACCCGGCAGCGCCGTAATACCCGCAGATAGAGCAACGCATGAAGCCGTGAGCGCCAAAACGTTGCCCTTCTTTTGATCGATGACCTCGATGGTGGAGTCCCAAGTTTTGGTATCGGCGAAATGCGGACGAGCTACAAAGCCCGACAGCAGCGCCAGGACCACGAGCGCAACGATAAAGCCAATCTGCAGCTTTTTGTTTGCGCACACGACATCGGATAGACTGGGCTGCAGCTCGGTTACCGCCGTGTGCTCGGTTATCTGGACAGGACGCCCATGAGCCATCTCGTGCGCATCTTTCTTTTGAATCAATCTGTTGTCCGGCATTTGGATACCTCCTCATTCCGGCCTGTATTGCGGATGGAAGTATACCCACCGAGCAAAAATCGAACGGGAGGACAACGGTGCGCACCAAGACTGTCCCCAATGACTATCTCGGGATGAGTTGCGGTGGAATAGGGATTGTTTTGTGCCCGCCGGCCCCTATTCAATCCCTATTTCACCGCAACTTGAAGGAGAACAGAAAAAAGCCCTGCCGCGGGTAGCGGTAGAGCTTTTGGAAGGGGACTTGGTTGTGAGGGCTCGTTAGGCGAGCTTGGCCTCGAGCTCGGCGATGCGCTTGTAGGCATCGATGGTAAAGCGGGCCTGCTTCTCCAGGATCATGGTGGTCATGAGAGTATCCTGAGCATGGGCCATGATGAAGGTCATCTCCATCTCGCCACCGCCGGCCTCCTGCGAAAGCAGTTTGGTCTGCGTGTCGTGGGCGCCGATAAGTGCATCGCTGGCATCCTTGTGCAGCTGCTCAGCCTTCTCAAAATCACCTTCGCGAGCAGCATCGAGCGCTGCAAGCAGATCAGTCTGGGCGTCGCCCGCGTATGCGACAATCTCGAATCCAACCATCGAGATTTCTTCTTTGGTTGCCATATTGCGTTCCTTTCACATATGAACCAACGGAGAGCATCGCGTCCGGGCATACGCGCTGCGTTGTGTATGGCAGAAACAGTAACATTCAAACAAAAAAGAACAGCGCAAAATACAATTTCAAGCTATGAACGGTTGCTTTTCACCTGTGAACGGTTTCCAAACCAATCTGAACAATATCAAACACAATTATCGGCAACCCAAACAGGTCCACACCCTAGCGTACGTCGCGCACGGTATCGCCCTCGACGAGCACGCCCGGAAACAGCCTGTGCTCCACACCGGGTGCAACGCCCTCGGCGCCGGCAATCTTGTCGACCGCCCACATGCCGACGCGCTTGTTGTCAAAGCGCACCGTGGTCAGGCGACGGTCGGGCACGATATCGCCCAGACTATCGTCAACACCCACCACGCTCACGTCCTGGGGCACGCACTTCCCGCGCGACTCGAGCCCACGGATACAGCCATATGCCATGGCATCGTTGGAGGCATAAATGGCCGTGCAGGTCGGATCATCCGCAAGCACCTGGCCGGCAGCATATCCACTCTGCGCCGTCCAGTCGCCACGGACGAGCTGCGGTGGCTCAATGCCATGCGCACGCAATGTCTCACGCCAGCCTTCCTCGCGCCGCATGCCCGAAAGCGAGCGCTCGGGGCACGAGATAAAGTGCACGGTCTTGTGCCCCTGCTCCAGCAAGTACTCGACCACCTGGCGCGAACAATCGAACTGGTCGTTATCGACCGTCGAGCACAGCGGGTGCTCCAACATGGTAACGAGCACCGTCTGCATACCGGGCAGCGGCTCGAAGGTGCCAAAGTCCGCCGGCATGCGGTTCATAATCACGACCATACCGTCCACCGGCAGTGCGCTCATACGCGACGATGCGCTCTCGAGGGTATAGGGGTGTCCATCTACTTTAGTGAGGGTGATGGCATAGCCGTGTTTGTCGGCGGCGGCGGCAAAGCCCTCCATACGGTCGAGATTGCCGGTGCCGGTAATGTTGAACATGGCGACGCCGACGGTCTTAAACTTGCCGCGGCGCAGCGATCGACCGGCAAAATTGGGGCGATACCCCAGCTCGCGCATGGCGGCACGCACGCGCTCCTTGGTCTCGGGGCGCACGCTGGGCGAATCGTGCACCGTACGCGAGACTGTCTGCTCCGAGACGCCCGCGAGACGCGCCACATCCTTAACGGAAACCGATTTTTTAACAGCGGCCATAGGTCGATCTTTCTATGTCGACGATGCCATTGGTGGCACCCTACGCAGTCATTTTTAACGCCTTCAAGTATATCCAACGCCTCCCCCACCATACGCTCACCACCCAAAACCTACCGTTCACCGACATTTTTGCTTCCCCAAACGGCTTTTGGCGCCCAAATGTTAACGTTGCCATTGTGCAAACACAGAGCCACCGGGCGGCTCAAACGTTTACGCATAAGGAATCGACGGTTCGCAGGCACAGGAACCACCGGTTCGCGTCTTTTTTTTGTCGCAAAATGGCAACGTCAACATTTTGGCAACCGAACGCCAAAAGCTACCATCGTTGCTAACCCACCGACTCTTAGGAGCATTGCATGGAGCAACTTATCGCCACCATCGAAAAGGGCCAGCCCTTTTTCAACGCGATCGCCCGCAACAAGTACCTCAAGGCGATCCGCGACGGCTTTATCTCCGTCATCCCCATCATCATCTTCTCGTCCATCTTCTGCCTGGTAGCCTCAGTCCCCAACATCTGGGGTTTCTACTGGCCCGATGACATCAACAACGCCCTGTGGAAGTGCTACAACTACTCCATGGGCATCCTGGCAATCACCTGTGCCGCCACCACCGCCAAGCACTTCGCCGACGCTCAGAACCGCGACCTGCCCAAGAACAACCAGATCAACTTTATCTCATGCATGTGCGCGGCCATCATCGGCTTCTTGCTCCTTTCGAGCGACACCATCGCCACGGACGCCGCCAGCGGCTTCAACACCACCTACCTTGGTTCCAAGGGCCTGCTGACTGCCTTCATCGCTGCGTTTGTGACCGGCATCATCTACAAGTTCTTTATCAAGCGCAACATCACCGTCAAGATGCCCGAGCAGGTTCCGCCCAACATCTCGCAGACCTTTAAGGACATCATCCCCTTCTCCGTCTGCATCACCGTCTTTTGGGTCTTTGACATCGTCTTCCGCGCTGCCTTTGGCTTCTGCTTTGCCCAGGGCGTCATCCAGGTGTTCCAGCCCCTGTTCACCGCAGCCGACGGCTATATCGGTCTCGCTGTGATCTACGGCGCCATGAGCCTGTTCTGGTTCGTCGGCGTCCACGGCCCCTCGATCGTCGAGCCCGCCATCGCCGCCGCCCTCGTTGCCAACATGACTGACAACCTGGCTGCATTCCAGGCCGGCCAGCACGCTTCCGCTGTCCTGACCCAGGGTGCCCAGTACTTCGTCGTCTGCATGGGCGGCACCGGCGCCACGCTCGTCCTGGTCTTTATGTTCTGCTTCCTGGCCAAGTCCCAGGAGATGCGCGCCGTCGGTAAGGCCGCTATCGTCCCCGTGTGCTTTGCCGTTAACGAGCCGCTGCTGTTCGCCGCGCCCATCGTGCTCAACCCCGTCTTCTTTGTCCCGTTCGTCTTTGCCCCGATCGCCAACATCTGGATCCTCAAGATCTTTATCGACTTCTTGGGCATGAACGGCTTTATGTACACCCTGCCTTGGACTGTCCCCGGCCCCATCGGCACCATCATGGGCTTGGGCTTCCAGCCGCTCGCCTTTGTGATGCTCGCCCTCATCCTGGTCGTCGACTTCGTTCTGTACTACCCGTTCTTCCGTGCCTATGACGCCCAGAAGTGCGCCGAGGAGGCCGAGATTTCCGAGGAGGAGCTCGCCGCCAAGAACGCCGAGAAGGCCGCCAAGCTCAACGATGCCTTCCAGGGCAAGGCTGACGCCAAGAGCGTTGCCGCCGGCGCTGCTGCCGAGGCCGTGAAGGCCGATGCCCCCGCCGCTTCCGCAG
>USNX01000103.1 GCA_900556205.1 uncultured Collinsella sp. | reverse complement strand
CTGCGTCGGGATATGCTTGTGTCCCGGCAGGATGATATCGGACCAAATCTCGTCCGAGATCACCACGCAATCGTGCTGGCGATAGATGTCCATGGCGCGCTCGATCTCGTCACGCTCCCATACGCGGCCGCAGGGATTGTGCGGTGAGCAGAACACCGCGGCATGAATGTGGTTTTGGGTGAGTTTGCACTCCATGTCCTCAAAGTCCATGCGCCACACGCCCTGGTCGTCGAGCTTAAACGGGCTGTGGACAATGCGATAGCCCGCGGCTTCGATAGACTTGGTAAAGCCGATGTAGGTGGGGCTATGGACCAGCACCGCATCGCCTGGCTGGACATACGCGCGCAGCGTCGACACGACACCGCCCAGCACGCCGTTTTCGTAGCCGATATGCTCAGGTGCCAGGCCCTCGACGCCATTACGGCGGCTCTGCCATTCGATGATGCGGTCGAAGTACTCGGGGCGCGGGTTAAAGTAGCCAAACATGGGGTGCTGGGCACGCTGAATGATGTGCTCCTGGACCGTGGGCACCGTGGCGAAGTTCATGTCGGCCACCCACATGGGAATGCGGTCGAAGCCCTCGTCGGGTGCATTCGGAGCCATACCGGGGATCTCACCCCAAGAGTCAACGGCGATGGAGTCCATGCCGTGGCGGTCGATGATTGAAGTGAAGTCGTATTTCATGCTGGACTCCCGTGCAAAGTTGATTGTTTTGGTAGGCGTTATTGTCCACCAGCGTGGGCGGTTTTGGCGCGGGGTTTGGCGCTTAATTTGACGGGTACGGACGAATGGCTGGTTAGTCTTGCGCGTCGTTGACGGCAACTACGGTTAGCTGGGTTTCATCGACCGCAAACGATATGTCGAGCCCGGCGTAAGCCAAGTGATAAACGCGGTTTGGCTCGTGCTTGCTGCCTGCGCGGCGTGGATCTTGGCGAAGGACCTCGACCAAGCCGGGGAGCTTTGCGGGCGGGACCATATCCTGCAGCGCTTGCGGGAACTCAACATCGAGCTCTTGCCACGGAGCATTCTCAATCCAGCCGCCCGTCGCATCCGGGTGACAGTCGGCAAATGGAATGTAAGGCTTGATATCGTAGATGGGCGTGCCATCGCGCAGGTCGGCCCCCAGCACATGAATGATGGGGCCATCGTCGGTGAGCTCGACACGATTAAGCTTGACGCAGGTGAGCCCGATGGGATTAGGGCGAAACGGACTGCGCGTGGCAAAGACGCCCACACGCTCGGCCCCGCCTAGACGCGGCGGGCGCACGGTCTTCGACCACTTGGCATTGGTGCCGGACCTGTCCTGCGTTTTGGCATCGGCGGCTATGTCCTTAGCCGTGCCGCCGGGCGTTCCGTTTTCGAAGCGCCACAGCAGCCATAGGTGAGAGAAGGAGTCCAGGCCCTCAACCGCTGCGTTGGAGGCAAATTCCGGCTCAAAGACGATGCGTCCCTGCAGATGGGGCGCCAAAAAGCTGTTGCGCGGAATGCCGAACTTCTGCGGCAGGTCGGTATGTATGTGTGCAATAGGTTCCATGCCGGTCATTGTACGGCATGGAGACGTGGGGCGTTGCGCGCAATTCTTCGCCGCGGTCTCTCGTCGTGCAACCAACGGTTGCTTGGAAGGGCGCCTGCCGCCGCGTATGCTTAAGCCATCAACCAGCAGAAAGGAGCCGCTATGGCCTTTGCAGAAAAGCTCATCGCTGTCCGTCGCGCCCATCACCTTACCCAAGAGCAGCTCGCCGCCAAACTCTTTGTCACGCGCCAAGCCGTCAGCCGTTGGGAGCGCGACGAGGTCACCCCGGGCATCGACATGATGAAGCTCATTGCCGCCGTAACCGGAGAGCCGTTGTCCCACCTGCTCGAAATGCCCGAGCACTATTGCCAGAGCTGCGGCATGATACTCACGCCCAACGACTGCGGCACCGATGCCACGGGCACCGCGACCGACCATTACTGCAAGTGGTGCTACGACCACGGCAAGTACACCTACGACACCACCATGGAGGCAATGATCGAGGATTGTGCCCCGCGGCTGGCACAAAACACCGGCATGTCGCTCGACGAAGCCGTCTCGCTCATGGGCGCCGTCCTGCCGCAACTGGAGCGCTGGCGCGCCGTGCAAGAAAACGAGGAGCGCTACGGTGCCGAGGGGCGGGCGCGCTATGGCGATGAGGCTATCGATGCAGCAAACGAAGCGCTGCTGGACATGGACCCCGAGACATGGAACGACATGAAGGAACTTGAACGCGCCATTCTGGGCCAGCTCTCGATTGCCATGGGCATTGGCGACCCAGAGAGCAACGAAGCCCAAAAACTGGTTGCAATGCACCGTCGATGGATTGCTCTCAACTGGGGATGCGAGCCCCAAGACGAGGCGTACCTGGGCCTCGCCCACGGCTATCATGCCGACCAGCGCTTTGTTGACTACTACGACAAGCCCTGCGGCACCGGAGCCACGGCGTTTCTGGTCCAGGCCATCGAGTCGTCGTTGACGCGCGCATAGACCGCGGCGGCTTTGGGTATTTCAATCAAAACCGCAACCGATTGGAGACCTATGGCTACTAATCATGAGCTCACGCTATTCGTTATGACCGGCTGCCCGTACTGCATAAAGGTCAAGCGCTTTTTGGCCGATAACGGCGTGACCATTCCTGAACGCAATATCTCGACCGATTCCGATGCCGAGCAAACGCTTATCTCCGTCGGCGGAAAACGCCAGGTTCCCTGCCTGTTCATCGACGGCAAGCCACTCTACGAGTCGAGCGACATCATCGCGTGGGTACAGGAGAACCTGCTCTAGTACGCGCATCCCGTCCGTCCAAGGCCCCACCCCATACGGCCCAAACATGTACACCAGCATCCAAAGTCGACATTTTTCGACATCTTTGGATGCTGGTGTACAGCTTTTTGCTACATAGTCGTTGGGGACGTCCTTAAATGACCAGTCGTTAAAGAACGCCCCCGATGACTAGTTAGCCGTGGAAGCGAGCTGTGGGTGCAAACGGCTGTTCACGAAAGACCCGCTCGACGGCAGCGCGGTATTCGTCGACCTTTTTGGTCTTGCGTACGATCTTGTGGACGGTAGCGGGATCAGCGAAAGCGCACTTGGCGTAGAACCACCACTCCTTCATGCGGAAGACCGCATTGCCGCCAATCTCTTCTGCATATGCCGCAAACAGCGTGTCGTGGAAGCGCTGCAGCTCAGCAGCCGTTGCAGCAGGGCCGCCCTTGACCATGCGAGCCAGAGCGGGGTTCGCGAGCAGGCCGCGCCCCAGCATCACATGGCGCGTGCCGGGATAGGCCTCCACCAGCGCATCCATATCCTCAAGATCAAAAATATCGCCGTTGTATGCCACCGGAAACGGCGCACGTTCCAGCGTCTCGCCATAAAACTCTTTGCGCGGCGAGCCCGCATAACGGTCCTTCTGCACGCGCGGATGCACGATCAGCTCTGCCAGCGGCATGCGGCAATATAGATCGAGTACGCGCTCGTATTCGTCGTCGCTCTCCAACCCCAACCTGGTCTTGACCGATACCGGCAGCGGAGAGCGCTCACACACGTCACTCAAGAACACCTCAAGCTCGTCCAAGTTGCGCAAAAAGCCCGATCCTTTGCCCTTGGCAACAACCGTCCCCGAGGGGCAACCCAAGTTGAGATTGACCTCGCGATAGCCCATGTCGGCGAGTACCTGTGCCGCCCACACAAACTCGTCCGCGTTCTTGGACATCAGCTGAGGCACTACGTTGAGCCCCTGGTTATTGGCAGGATCGATCTCCTTAAACGCCTTGCCGCCAAAGCGGTTTCCCACCCGCGGCGGCGGCAAAAACGGCGTGTAATAACAATCGAGCGCGCCAAAGCACTCCGCATGCACGCGACGGAACACATGCCCGGTAATCCCCTCCATAGGGGCCAACGATAGAATCATCTACTCTTCTCTCATATCAACGAACGTGACAAAGGGACTGTCCCTTTGTCACATTATTCGGAGCGCAGGGCTTCGACGGGGTCCTTCTTGGATGCGCTGCGGGCAGGCAGCAAGCCGGCAACGACCGTCAGCAGCACCGAAATTGCAATGAGCACCAGCGCATCCTGCACGGGCAGGCTCATCAGATTGGGCACCTGTTTGGCAGCAAGCGCCCAGGCATTAACCGGAAAGCTCACGGCCACCACGACGACAATAGCAAAGACGCCGGCGATGAGGCCCTCGATAAAGGTCTCGGCATTGAATACGTTGGCCACGTTGCGCTTTGACGCGCCGATCGCACGCAGGATGCCAATCTCCTTTTTGCGCTCCAGAACGCTGATGTAGGTGATGATGCCGATCATGATGGAGCTCACCACCAGGCTGATACTCACGAATGCGATGAGCACCAAGCTGATGGTGTTCACGATGTCGGTCACCGAACCCATGATGATGCCCATGTAGTCGGTGTATGAGATTGCCTGTTCATCGTGGCCAGAGGCTTTAACCTGCTTGTTGTACGCGTCGATGTGATCGAGCACGCGCTCCTTGGCCTCAAAGTCGCGCGGGAAAATCTTGACCGAGATGGGGTCTGCCTCGTCCGCATAGCCCAACGTGGTCAGATTGTTGTCGTAGGTGAGCTTCGACGCCTTCGCATAGCTCATCATGAGCGAACTCAGGTCCTCGGCGTCCATGTTGAAGTGGATGGCATGAGCAAAGGCACTCGCATCCACGCGCATGGCGCTCGCCAGGTTAGCAAAACTCGAAGACATCTGCGTCGCCATCTGGTCCATAAGCCCTGCCGCGCCCGCCTTGAGCTGATCTGACACCGTCGCCACAATCTGGTCGCTGATCGACTTTATCACCTGATCCAGAGCCTGCTGCAGATATGGAGCCAGCTGCTTTTGCACATAGTCGGTCATCGCCTGCTGCAGGCGCTCGGCCAGGGCATCGCCGCCGAGCGCTTTGAGCTGGGCCAGGATTTGCTGGGCTGCCGTATCACTCTCAAGATACGCCGAGAATGCGGAAGCAAGCTTTGACGCGTCCTTAAGATCTTCGGGCGACAGCGCCTTAAACTGATCAGACCGTAAAAAGCCCTCAAACAGCCGGTTGGCAAGCGTTCCCGCCTGCTGCATTTGCTCGGGCGTGAGTTCCAGACCGTCAAAGATACCCGAGAAATCTGGGGTTGGCGCTTTGGCCATGATGTCGCTGAAGTCGATGTCCTTACCAACGCCCGAAAGGTCAATGTCCAGCCCGGACAAGTCAAGACCAGACAGGTCCATAC
>USNX01000102.1 GCA_900556205.1 uncultured Collinsella sp. | reverse complement strand
CAAGTTCGTCGCCAGCTTGGGCGGCGGGGCCGCAGCGGCCAGCACCTCACGCGCGGCCGGCACCAGTAAGGAAGACTTTGAGCGTGCCAAGCGCACGGCCAAGAAGATGTGGAAGGGTCGCAAGACTACGGCATACCTCAAGTGCCCCAACTGCGGCCAGATGCTCTCCGTTCCCAAGGGCAAGGGCAAGATCCGCGTCACCTGCCCCAAGTGCCACGCCAAGATGGAGACGCGCTCCTAGCCGCAACACCATAGGACAAAATAAAAGCCGAGGCCTCGCGCTGAGACCTCGGCTTTTGCATGCGGCAACGGAGCCGCCCCTTTGTCACACCTACGCCACGCCGTCGCGGGCAAGCTCCTCGGCCAACGCCTCGGCAGGCATGTCCATAATCGTGTCGAGCTCGTTATCAACCTCGGGGATACGCTTCACCTTGAGCTTGCGCACCAGATCACCGCGACACATCACGTGCATCGGCTCACGCAGAGCGCACAGATCATCGAGCGGGTTCTCGCGCGTCACCAGGATATCAGCGGCCTTACCGCACTCGATTGTGCCGGTCTCGCCGCCCAGCCCCAGCAGCTCGGCATTGACCTGCGTGGCCGTATGCAGCGCGAAGGCGTTGCTCACACCCACGTACTTGGCAAAATAGGCCACCTCGCGCCACATGTCGTACTGGGTCACGAACGGACAGCTCGAATCCGTGCCCAGGCCTACCTTGATACCGGCTTCCAGCGCCGCACGAGCGCTCTCGATAATGCCCGAGCACACGATGTCGCCGTTCTTCTTTTGCGTGTCAGTCGAATGAGTCTTTTCCGGGTCGAGCAATACAAACGGCAGCGCCGGGCTGATGGTGCAGGTCACGCTGGGCGCACGCCCCTCAAGCTGCGTGCCCGCGGCGCCGCGGTACAGTTCCAGGATCTCGGGCGTCAACGGAGCGCCGTGCTCAATCGTGTCAACGCCGGCCTCAAGCGCGGCCTTCACACCTTCGGTACTCTCGACATGGGCCATAACCGGAAGACCCATATCGTGTGCCGCCTTGCACGCCGCTGCGGCAACCTCCACGGGCATACGCAGCACTCCCGGCTCGCCCACCTCGGTCGCGTCGAACACGCCGCCCGTTACGAACAGCTTAATGACGTCGGCACCGCGCGCATACAGGTCGCGCACCTGTTCGGCTGCCTCGGCGGGACTGTTGGCCACCTGGGCGAACAAGCCTGCACCATGGCCGCCCGGCACCGTGACGCCCGTTCCCGGCGCCACCAGGCGAGGACCTTGATACCTGCCGGCATCGATAGCATCGCGCACGGCAAGATCGGCAAACAGCGGGTCGCCCGCGCCGCGCACCGTGGTCACGCCACTTGCCAGCTGTTGTTGGGCGCTGCCCTTAAGAATGTGGCGCACGATGGCGCGCCCCACGGGATTATCGAGCTTCTTCATCAGCGCGCCCGCATCGCCCGCCGAAACCGGCTTGCCCGAGCCGCATAGATGCACATGCATATTGATGAGGCCTGGCATGAGATGCGCCCCTGCCAGGTCGATGACCTCGGCACCTGCAGGCGCCTGCGCCACGGCACTCGGCCCCATCCACGTGATGAGACCGCGCTCAACGGCCACGGCCATGTCGGGCTGCGGCTCCATATGTTCCGAACCATCCAAGACGGTCGCATTGATAAACAACGTGGAACGATCGGCAGACGCCATATCGAGCTCCTCCCTCACAATTAACTTGAACATTTGTCCATTATCATCTAATGCAGCGAACTAAAGTCAAACATATCGGTTAACGGAGGGAAGAGAGAGATGTAGGGACAAACGGAGACAGCGCGGCGTTGCTCTGGCCGTGCTGACGAAACATCTCAATCTGTAACAGATACGGCCCCAAACACCCCCCCATATGTTACAGATTGAGATTTTCAGTCACACGCCCAGCCTTTATCTCAATCTGTAACAGGTAGACCAGTTTTCAGCCGCCAGATGTTACAGATTGAGATTTTTCGTCAGCCGCCAACCTTCCGTCTCGATCTGTAACAGTTAGAAGGTAAAACAGTCCTTTGTTGTTACAGATCGAGACATTCCCCAGCCCCATCGTCAAACGTCTAAATCTGTAACAGGTAGACAGGTTTTCGGCCTCTAGATGTTACAGATTGAGATCTTTTAGCGGCAGCCAACCTTTTGTCTTGATCTGTAACAGTTACGAGGCCAAACGGCCCCTTATTGTTACAAATTGAGACGGTCCGCTTCAGCGCCCATACCACTGACGCTTCCATCCCTCAGCCAAATCGGCCCGCTGCGAAATACCCGCCAGCCTCATTTTCTCGACCAGCTTCCCCGGGTTCTTGAGTTCATCAAACGTGAACCGAAGCACCTTGTGTCCGAGCATTGTCAGATGGGACTCCCGCTGACGTTCTGCCACGAACGGGTCGACCCACTCCCGACCCTCGTCGTTCTGCAAGGTATACTTCCCCTTTCCGTCGAGCTCGCCGATGACACATGTCCCGTCCTCGAGCCTCCAGAAATAATCAACGCGAAACACCTGACTCGAATCGAGCGGATCGCGAAACTCCACCTGTAACTCTGGCACCGGAAAACCGGATGCAATAAAGAACGCTCGGAACCGAGACTCACCACCGTTTTCGGACAGACTGTCCGCATGCGACGCAATCACCTGAGCTCTGCGATACCCTCGCCTGCCCTCGCAATCGGCCCGGAGCCGTTCGCAGAGGTCGTCGCGCGACATGCCCTTCGCCCGCAATGCAGAATCGGCGATCGCCAGACCATACGAAAACGGCGCACGCAGCAGACAATCCTCCACCGTGCGCCAAAACGGCGTCACCCGCACGCCATCGACTTGTTCAAGCGCACCCGCCGTTTGCGGACGCAGCAGCCTACACCCCATACTCAATGCCACCGAACATCCCGTTTTGACCAAGTAACGCGGCCCGAGCAGATCATTCGGCACCTCCAGACCCCATATCAGCGCTGCGTCATACCCCCAAAACGCCCAATCGGGGTGAAACTCGGCAAGCCCCTTGATGGTCCACCGCGCCCGCTCCGGCGGCGTCAATGCATCCCATTCATGCTGAAAACAGAATAGGTGAGATTCGGGCTCCGCAATATCGTCTGTACCCACATGGCGCCGCAGCCACATGAGCTCGGCATTGTCGTGCGTCACAAGCAGCACGCCTTGTTCAGCCGCCTCCGTGAGCCTGGCAAGCATCCTATTCCGCGCCAAGGTGTTACGTGTTACGTGCTTGTGTTTAAAAACGGCATTAGACACTTCTATCACCACCACATCGGAGAAATGGGCCATCGCCGCTGTTGCCGCCGCCGACAAACGTCTCGACCTGTAACAGTTACGAGCACAGGCATCCGCTAAACGTTACAAATCGAGACGTTCGCGCAGCATTGCACCTCTTTGTCTCGATCTGTAACAGAAAGACCGATTTTTGGCCGCTAGATGTTACAGATCAAGATCTTTCAGCACCGTGTCCAACCTTTGTCTCAATCTGTAACAGTTAGGTCGAGTTTTGGCCTGTAGATGTTACAGATTGAGACATTCCCCCTGCCAGGTTCCAAACATCTCGATCTGTAACAGTTAGACGTTCTCCAGGCCCCCAAACGTTACAGATTTAGACAAATCAGCGGCGCCCAAGCATTCGTCTCGATCTGTAACAGTTAGACCGGTTTTTTGTCCCTAGACGTTACAGACCGAGACAAATTGACAGACGGCGGCGCTGCGACTGCCCATCCCCTACTCCCATTCCTGTTCGTAGATGTTGAGCGACTTCACGTACCGTCCCTGGGCACCCATGATGTCGCGGACCAGCCTCAGAAAAAAGCTGATGCACGAGGTGTCGAAGCCATCTTCCAGGTCTTCCGGATGGACGGCGCCAGGCCCGTCGACCGCCGTATCGCTCAGGCGCGCAATGTCGTAGAGGTAGAGCTGCCCCGCCGTCAGCCAGACATCGTCGACGCACGCGAGTCGCACCGCAATGGCACCGTCGTTCCAGTGCTCTTTTTGCACGATATGCGGGTCGTAAACATCAAACCGACGGTCGGTGCGCGTGTCCTTCAGCACGACCATACCAGTCGCGGGATCCTTGTCCAAAATGCCAAAACGCGAGAAATACTGCATGTCACACACCTGCTTAAGTCGCCCGAGCGAAGCAGGAGAAATTGACGCCGGCGGCTCGTCAACATACAGCTCCAACAGCGTCTTGCCGTGGTAACAGGGGCGCTCAAAGAGCAGCCAATCGGTAAACGCCATGTTGTAGGCCATGATTTCGCTTTGCGAAGGCTCCTCGCAATAGCTGAGCCACGGGTCGACAATAATTTCGAACTGCTCGCGCGCCGGCTCCAAAAACTGGAACTTCCGCAACATCCAAAAATGAGCCATGTCGGCAATATCGTCGCCGACGGCTTCGGCCAAACGCGCTCGATTGCAAGCCTGGTCAGTCATGGCGTCCTCCTCAAATCGATGGGCCTCGATTTGAGCTTACGAGGAGATCATATGCTCACGGTCAGCGCGAACGAAACGGGGCCTCGACTGCAAACCAAATGCTGACCAAATACTTGACGAAATGCTTGACCGAATATGCGCGCTGGAACAACGTCGCAGGTAGACATAGACAAATATACAGAGATTTTGATCCGGCCGGCCGCAGCCATCACGAAAACAGCAAAGCGCCGCGAGCTCACACGTCAGCAAATGAGCAGTCAGACGTCAAGAGTGTCCCCGACGACTAGTCAAAAAAGAACGTCCCCAATGACTAGTCGTTGGGGACGTTCTTGAATGACTACCTTACAGCGCCAGCGCGTCGGCGACTTCGGCGACGCAGGCCAGGGCATCGGCCATGGCACTCACCACGAGTGAGCTGCCGTTGCGGGCGTCGCCGGCCACGTACACCGGCGCAGCATCCGCGGCGGCACCGTCGACACGGGCCGCAAGGTGCGACCCCTCGGCAGCCATCACCGGCAGCGGACGACCAACGGTGGCAACAGGCACGCTCACCGCATCGAACACGCCATGCTCGGGACCCGTAAAGCCGCAGGCGATGAGCACCAGCTGTGCCGGCACCTCGTGCTCGGAGCCCGCGATGCGCTCGGGCTTGCCGGCCGACCAGTCCAGATCGACCACGCGCAGACCCGCGGCCGCACCCTTCTTGTCCAGTAGCACCTCGAGCGTATCCACGCCCCAGGCACGCATCTCGCCACCCATAGCGGCAATGGCCTCCTGCTGGCCGTAGTCGGTCTTCTTAACGTTGGGCC
>USNX01000101.1 GCA_900556205.1 uncultured Collinsella sp. | reverse complement strand
GTACAACATCCTTTCGGCCATCTTCCGCGGTCTGGGCGATTCGCGCTCGCCCATGTATGTGATCGGCGTGGCGTGCATCATCAACATCGCGCTCGATTTTCTGTTTATCGGCCACATGGGGCTCGGCCCCGTGGGCGCGGCACTCGGCACGGTAATTGCGCAGACAACAAGCGTCGCCCTCGCGCTTGCGTGGCTCAAGAGCCGCCGCACGCATATCCACGTTAAGCGTAGCGACCTGCGCCCTCAGCCCGAGGTGCTCGGCAGCATTCTTAAGATTGGCGTGCCCGTGGCCGTGCAGGACGGCTGCATCCAGGTGGCGTTTATGTTCATCACCGTCATCGCCAACCACCGCGGCCTGGTCGACGCTGCCGCCGTGGGCCTCGTCGAAAAGATGATCAGCTTCTTGTTCATTGTGCCGAGCTCCATGGGCGCCACCGTCAGCGCACTCACGGCGCAAAATGTAGGCGCGCGCAAGGGCAACCGCGCGCGCCAGGTGCTCAAGGATGCCATGACCATCTCGGTGGTGTATGGATGCCTGGTCACGGCGCTCATGTGGCTGGTGGCGCCGGCGTTTATCGGCTTCTTTGCCAAGGACACCGCGGTGGTCGCGGCCGGTACCGGCTATATCCACAGCTACATCTTCGACGCGATCTTTGCCGGTATCCACATTTGCTTTAGCGGCTTTTTCGCCGCGTATGGCAAGAGCTATATCGGCTTTGCGCACAACGTGCTGGCGGTGGTGCTCATTCGCGTGCCGGGCGCATGGCTGCTGTCGAACGCCTTTCCCAACACGCTGTTCCCCATGGGCATCGCCTCGCCTTGCGGCTCGATTCTGTCGGCGATCATTTGCGTCGTGGCGTTTACCGTGCTCAACCGCCGCGGGGCTTTTGACAAGCCGGTAGCGTAGCGGTACGGCGCGAGCCTGGCGCCCCCACCCCCATCGAAAGGAGCGATCCTGTGACGGACGCACATACCGAACATACCGAGGGCCTGCTCCGCATTGGCGAAGTGGCGCGCCTGTTTAACCTGAGCGTGGGCACGCTGCGTCATTACGAGCAGATGGGGTTGCTCGACCCGGCGTATACCGACCCGGCAAGCGGCTACCGCTACTACGGAGCACGCCAGCTCTCCACGCTCAATACCATCAGTCACCTGCGTGTTCTCGATTTGCCGCTGGCGCAAATTCGCGAATTTGTGACTACGCGCGATGTGGATCTGATGCAGCGGCAGCTAGCTCAGCAGCAGGAGCTCATCGAGTGCAAACGCCGCGAACTGGAGCGCGTTTCGCGAAAGATCGACAATCGACTCGCTCTGTTACACGGCGCTTTGAACACCGAGCTCGATACCATCTGCGAGGTCGAGACACCCGAGCTTCGCTGCGCTGTGCTGCACGAACGCGTCAACCCCACCGATGCCTATGCGCTGGAGTGGCAGATTCGTCAGCTGCAGAAGGGGCAGCACGAGACCTTTGTCTTTCTGGGCAACCTGGGCGTAGGAATCAGCGCCGAACGTCTGGCCGTCGGCGACTTTGATGGCTACGACGAGGTCTTTCTGCTCCTCGACGATACCGACGAGTACCTGGGCGATGTCGAGGTTCGACCCGCTGCGCGCTGTCTGACCGTTAGCTTTCGCGGCACACACGGGCAAGCAACCCCGCGCTACGAGCAGCTGCTCGGCTATATGCGGGAGCACGACCTAGTCCTCGCCGGCCCCTCACGCGAGATCGCCATCATCGATGACATCATCAGCGACGATCCGGACACCTACGTAACGCGGATTACGGTGCCCGTTTCCCCGTCCAAATCAGAACCACCCTTAAAAAGGGTGGTTTGCTCTTAGGGTATAACCCACGGGCCCCGGGCTCGCGTCTAAAGGCGCGGGCCCGGACTTCGTCCAGGCCTAGTGCATCTTGACCCGTGGCGCGCCGGTCGAACCGGCAGGATCACCTCCTCTTGAAGGGATCCTCGTACTCCTTCACGCTCAGCTTGTCCAGCGCGATGTCGTGGGACTCCTGCTCCCTGATGTACTTGGCGATCGTCGCCTCGTTCAGGCCGACGGTGGACACGTAGTAGCCCTCCGCCCAGAACTTCCTGTTGCCGAACTTGTACTTGAGGTTGGCGTGCCTGTCGAATATCATCAGCGAGCTCTTCCCCTTCAGGTAGCCCATGACGCTCGCGACGCTGTACTTCGGCGGGATCGCCAGCAGCACGTGCACGTGGTCTGGCATCAGGTGCCCCTCGATCATCTCGATCCCCTTGTACTCGCACAGCTTCCTGAGGATCTCCCCTATGTCGCTCCTGATTTGGTTGTAGATCACTTTGCGCCTATACTTCGGCGTGAACACGATGTGGTACTTGCACATCCACTTCGTGTGGGAAAGGCTGTAGGCCTTCTGGGCCATGGCGACCATCCCTTCGACTCGAATTCTTGACGGCCTGAACAATCGTCAATATCGGTCGGAGGGGTGGCTTTGTAAAGCCGTTTGTCTCCACCCGCGTAGCGGGTGGTTTAAAGCTGGCCGCTGCGCGGCCAGCAGACTAAAGTCTTGAATAAAGAGGGGACCTCGTTTCCGAGATCCCCTCCTCCGTCTAACTGTAGAAATAGGCTTTCAAAGCCTTAGGCCAACAACTTGCGACCAGACTCCTCAATCGCGTCAAGTGCGGCATCAGCCTCGGCGGCATCCGCGCCCTTAGCGAAGATGTACAGCTTAATCTTGGGCTCGGTGCCGGAAGGACGAACAATACCCTTGTTGCCGCCCTCAAGATCGAACTCAATGACGTTAGCCTTCGGCAGGCCGTTCACGCAGGTGTTGTAATCCACGACAGCCTCAATTTTGGAACCGGCGAGCTCCGCGGGCGGGTTCTCACGCAGACCAGCCATGATGCCGGCCATCTTTGCCGCACCCTCAGCGCCCGGATAGCTCAGCGAAATCGTCTTGTTGTGATAGTAGCCATACTTCTCGTAAAGCTCGTGCATCGCATCGGCAAGGTTCTTGCCCTGGAGCTTATAGTACTGCGCCATCTGGCAAATCAGAAGCGAAGTGCTCACGGCGTCCTTGTCGCGCACGTGGTCACCGGCCAGATAGCCGTAGCTCTCCTCAAAACCGAAGATAAAGCGATCGACCTCGCCAGCATCGGAAAGAGAAGTAATGATGTCACCGATGTACTTGAAGCCCGTCAGGCAGCGGCGGAGCTCAAAACCGTACTCGTCGGCCAGAGCGTCAACCATGGCGGAAGAAACGATAGTAGTGACAGCAACCTTCTTAGTGAGGTCCTCACCGCGGGCAGCGCGAGTCTTGCAGATATAGTCGAGCAGCAGAACGCCCATCTCATTGCCGGTCAGCAGCAGATAGTCATCGCCATTCTTAACGGCAACGCCAACGCGATCGGCGTCGGGATCGGTTGCAAGCAGCAAATCAGGGTGAACCTGCTCGCAGAGATCGATGCCCTTCTGCATGGCCTGACGGATCTCGGGGTTAGGATACGGGCAGGTCGGGAAATCGCCGTTAGGCTCCTTCTGCTCGGGAACAACCGTGACATCAGTGATGCCAGCGCGCTCGAGCACCGTCGTGACAGGAATGAGGCCAGTGCCGTTGAGCGGAGTGTAGACGAGCTTAAGCGGAGCGCCAGCGATCTCCTCGGCAGAAAGGTTAGTCACGCCGCGGGCGAGAACGGCGTCGTAATAACGCTCGAGGCACGAGTCATCGATCCATTTGACCAGACCCTGCTCAAGAGCCTCATCGAAGTCCATGGACTTCACGCCGGTGAACGTATCGGTCTCGGCGATAGCCTTAGAAATTGCATCGGCGGCCTCGCTGGTGATCTGGCAGCCGTCGGGGCCATAGGCCTTATAGCCGTTATAAGGCGCCGGATTATGACTAGCGGTCATGCAAATGCCACCGGAGCACTTAAGGTCGCGGACGGCCCAGGAGAGCGTCGGCACAGGAGAAATCTTGGGATACACGAGGGCAGTCACGCCGTTTGCTGCAAGAATGGCAGCCGTCGTCTTGACGAGCAGCTCACCTTTATTGCGGCTATCGCGAGCGATGGCGACCGTCGGATGCTCGAAGGTCGCATTGAGGTAGTCAGCGAATCCCTGGGTCGCACGACCGACCGTATAGATATTCATACGGTTAGTGCCCGCACCGATAGTGCCGCGAAGGCCGGCAGTACCGAAGGCGAGATCCTGGAAGAAAGCGTCGGTGATGGCGTCCTCATCACTCTGCTCCTTCATCGTGTTAAGCTCAGCGAGGAGCTCCTCGTCCTTGACATTGGCAATCCAAGTATCAAGCAGCTCATGAACATCTGCCATATGAGTCCTTCCGTCACAATCAATAAAACGACCCGTGTAAAACAGGACAAGCGCAGCAGTGCGCTAAAGCAAATATTAGTCCATTGAGAACAAAGAACCGACCAAAGAACGGTGAACGTCTATATTCAGCGGTGGATGATTAAATTGATTTAATTGCATAAGGAATGTTGCGCGTAGACGCAATCAGAACCACCCTTAAAAAGGGTGGTTTGCTCTTAGGGTATAACCCACGGGCCCCGGGCTCGCGTCTAAAGGCGCGGGCCCGGACTTCGTCCAGGCCTAGTGCATCTTGACCCGTGGCGCGCCGGTCGAACCGGCAGGATCACCTCCTCTTGAAGGGATCCTCGTACTCCTTCACGCTCAGCTTGTCCAGCGCGATGTCGTGGGACTCCTGCTCCCTGATGTACTTGGCGATCGTCGCCTCGTTCAGGCCGACGGTGGACACGTAGTAGCCCTCCGCCCAGAACTTCCTGTTGCCGAACTTGTACTTGAGGTTGGCGTGCCTGTCGAATATCATCAGCGAGCTCTTCCCCTTCAGGTAGCCCATGACGCTCGCGACGCTGTACTTCGGCGGGATCGCCAGCAGCACGTGCACGTGGTCTGGCATCAGGTGCCCCTCGATCATCTCGATCCCCTTGTACTCGCACAGCTTCCTGAGGATCTCCCCTATGTCGCTCCTGATTTGGTTGTAGATCACTTTGCGCCTATACTTCGGCGTGAACACGATGTGGTACTTGCACATCCACTTCGTGTGGGAAAGGCTGTAGGCCTTCTGGGCCATGGCGACCATCCCTTCGACTCGAATTCTTGACGGCCTGAACAATCGTCAATATCGGTCGGAGGGGTGGCTTTGTAAAGCCGTTTGTCTCCACCCGCGTAGCGGGTGGTTTAAAGCTGGCCGCTGCGCGGCCAGCAGACTAAAGTCTTGAAAAAAAGGGGGAGGCCGCGAGGCCTCCCCCTTCTAAGTTCGATGACGGCTCGGTG
>USNX01000100.1 GCA_900556205.1 uncultured Collinsella sp. | reverse complement strand
GTATTATTCGGGCGACTTGAGCTACGCCGCTTCGCGTTACACCGAAGCCAAGCTCTCCCCGATCAGCGCCGAGATCTTCAAGGACATCGACAAGGACCCGGTCGACTTCGTTGACAGCTACGACGGCGCCATGAAGGAGCCGCGCCTGCTGCCCACCACGTTCCCCAACATCCTCGTCTCGGCCAACAAAGGCATCGGCGTCGCCATGGCGTCCGACATCTGCGGCTTCAACCTCAACGAGGTCTGCACCGCCACCATGCACTATCTGCAGGATCCCGACTGCGACCTGCTCGAATATATGCCCATGCCCGACTTCTCGACCGGCGGCGAGATCATTTACCGCCGCGAGGAGATGGAAAAGATCATCGAGACCGGCCTTGGCAGCTTCCAGATCCGCTCCCGCTGGCGCTGGATTCCCGAAGAGCGCATCATCGAGGTCTACGAGATCCCCTACACCACCAAGACCGATGTCATCATCGAGCGCATCGTCAAGCTCTCCAAGGAGGGCAAGGTCAAGGAGATCGCCGACATCCGCGACGAAACCGACCTCTCGGGCTTGCGCATTGCCATCGACCTTAAGCGCGGCGTCGACCCCGACAAGCTCATGGCCAAGCTCTATCGCTCGACCACGCTGCAGGATTCGTTCTCGTGCAACTTCAACGTACTCGTCGACGGCTATCCCCGTGTTATGGGCGTGCGCCAGATTCTGCACGAGTGGGTCAAGTGGCGTATTGAATCCACCCGTCGCCGCATTAACTTTGACCTGGGCAAAAAGTCCGAGCGCCTGCACCTGCTGCACGGCCTTGAGGCAATTCTGCTCGATATCGACAAGGCCATCGCCATCATCCGCGGCACCAAACTCGAGGCCGAGGTCGTGCCCAACCTTATGAAGGGCTTCGACATCGACGAGACCCAGGCCGAGTTTGTTGCCGAGCTTAAGCTCCGCAACATCAACGAGGAGTACATCCTCAACCGCACCAAGGACATCGCTAAGCTTGAGGGCGAGATTGCCGAGCTTGAAGAGATCCTCTCCAGCGAGGAGAACATCAAGAAGGTCATCAGCGACGAGCTGGCCGCGGTCAACAAGAAGTACGTGATGCCGCGGCGCACGGGCAGGATCGAGCCCCACGAGGTCATCGAGGTAAGCCTGGAGCCCGAGGTCGAGGAGTATCCGGTCACCATCATGCTCTCGCGCGATGGCTACCTTAAGAAGATGACGGACCGCGTGCTTAAGAAGGCCACCACGCTCAAGTACAAGGACGGCGACAAGCCCTTTATCGAGTTCCCGTCCTCCAACACCCACGAGCTGCTGGTCTTTACCAACAAGAGCCAGGTGTACAAGTGCAAGGTTGCGGCGTTTGAGGACACCAAGTCGGCCCAGCTGGGCTCGTACCTGCCGACCGATCTTGAGATGGAACCCGACGAGAGCGTCATCTGGGTCATCGACCCCGAGGACTACAAGGCCGACGTGCTGTTCGTCTTTGAGAACGGCCGCGTGGTGCGCGTCGCGCTTTCCGGATACGTCACCAAGACCAACCGCAAGCGCCTCAAGAACGCCATCTACGGTGGCAGCAAGCTGCTGTATGCCCAGGTGCTCAAGGAGGACCGCGACATCGCGCTGGTCTCGAGCGACTATCGTTTGATGAACTTCAACACGTCGCTGCTCAAGACCAAGACGACCACCAACACGCAGGGCGTCCAGGCCTTTACGGCCAAGAAGGGCCGCTCGGTCACCACCGTCGGCACGACCGAGGAGATTCTTGGCGCCGGCGTCTCGGCCGAGAAGTTCACCGCGCAGAGCCTCCCCTCCGCCGGCGCTCTCATGAAGGAAAACGACATGCCGAGCTTGTTTGACTAGGACGACGGCAGTAGAGCTGGTCCAAGCCACAAACCTACGGGGCCCGGAGCGCAGTAAAAACTGAGTTCCGGGCCCCGCCATTAGACATGCAAGGCAAAGACGACAATGTCAGCAACTACGTATGGCGATCAGCAATCCTTTGGTAACCATCAATCAAGACCGCGCCATTGCTACATAAATCATATGCACCACACCGGGACCGCCTGGACATCCTTAGTAATGAGGTATGGTTCCGGAGCTTGGCAGACAACGTGTCCAAAGCCAATCTCATAGCCAGAAAGGCCTTCAAGACAGGTAAAGTTCTTCACCGCGTCTCTACCCACCGTAGCAGACATCTTTACCTCGACGGGATGTAAGATACGACCCTCTTGGATGAGCAAATCGATTTCGCGCTTCTTTTGATCCCGGTAGAACCATACATCACGAAGGCTCTTCCCCGCATTCATAAAGCTCTTCAAAATTTCCGAGACAACGAACGTCTCAAATATATGCCCCGCCGCGGCCCCGTTGCGCAATTGCTCCGGCGTTATCCATCTCGTAAGATGACAAACAAGGCCCGTGTCCATGAAGAATATCTTTGGGGTCTTGGTCAGACGCTTATCGACATTAGGCCAAAAGGGCTCGACAATCCGAACGATGTTCGACGCCTGCAAAACCGAGAGCCAAGCCTTTACCGTCTTACGGTCGACATCAACGGTGTTTCCAATATCGGTGGCATTCAACAGTTGCCCCGTTCTCGCTGCGCACGCGACCATAAAGCTGTAGAACTTCGCCTCATCCTTCACGTTTACAAGATCGCGAACATCGCGTTCGAGATATGCGGCAACGTAGTCGGAATAATAGGAGTCCCAATCGATATTCTGGTCTTGCAGTTCGGGCATCGAACCCCTATGGATGATGTTCCAAATATTTCCCGAAGACATCTTAGATGCTAAGGAAATCCTTTTGGGGATATACGGACGAGGACTCTGGGAACCGCCAACGAGCTCTCGCAAACTTAGAGAGGACATCTCCAAGATTCTGATCCTCCCCGCTAAAGATTCGCTCACCCCTTTCATGAGGTGATATGTCTGGGATCCCGTGAGGACGATTCGACCCTTCTCCTCTGATTGATCAACAACCCACTTCACCGGAGAAAAAAGCTCAGGCACGCGCTGAATCTCATCGATGATGATCGGCAGATCATGAGACTCGAAAAACAGGGCGGCATCCTCTTTTGCAAGAAGATAATCCCGCGGGTTCTCCATCGAAACATAGTCGAATCGGTCGCCCAGATGTTGCTTGAGAACCGTCGTCTTCCCAACTTGGCGCGCCCCGGTCACCAGGACAACTTTTCCCTGCCCCAGCATCGAATCTATCGTCTGTTCAATTTCGCGCTCGATGTACATAGAATCGCCTCCTGTTCGGAGTTCATTATCTCGCACAAACCTAAATCGGTCAAAATCGGGAATAGAACTCCCGATTTTCACCCTCAGTCTTCTGTTCGATTCCGGCCCCAGCAGGGTCTCGAAAATAGCCAATCGCATGGGCGTCGCCAGCAACTACGCAAGCCAGTACAAACGCCGCCTCCTCGAGGACGGCGTCATTGGAGAGCGCGGGCGTGGTCTCGTTGGCTTTGACATTCCCGCGTTCAGGAAATTCTTGAACGAGAAGGCGTTTTAGCACGCCGGAATTGTCCGCAGAAGCATCAACGCATGGCAATCAGCATTCCTCCTGGTAAGGATAGCAAGCATTTTCCACCAACACCGATTGCCATGCGTTCTTCTTGCCCTTAGGCGAGCTTGTGAGCGAGCTCTCGCACCTCTTCCAACTTGGGCGAGGAGGCCATGCTGCCGCGCTCGGTCATACCGCTGATGGTGACAATACCCTGGTCCTCCCACTTGCAGTACGCGCATGCGGACTTGTACATAGCGATCGCCGCATCATAGACGCCCTCGCTGTGGCTATCGAGCAAAAGGACCGTCTTGGTGAACGGGAAGCCCGTGGCGCCGAAGGCGTACAGGCGGTCGATGGCGGCCTTCTCCTGCGCGGTGATATCAAACCAGTAGATTGGCGAGGCGAAGACAACCATGTCGGCGCCTTTCAGTGACTCGATCACGTCGGCCATGTCGTCCTTCTGCACACAGGCGCCCTCATGGGCAAAGCAGTACTGGCATCCCAGACAACCAGCGATCTTTTTACTGGCAACGCGGATGACCTCGACCGTATGGCCGACCTCGCGCGCGGTCTCGGCAAACGCCTCGACCATGGTGTCGGTATTGGCGCCCTTGCGTGGACTGCCGCTCAACACAACGATATTCATAGAAATCTCCCTCCTTCATGCCGCAGACGCGCGGCACACATTTCGTTGTAACCAAAACGGATGGAGTTATTCAATCGCCCGCAGATCACGCCTTTCGTTCGTGTTCACATTCCCGGTTTCGAAACTCGAATATTTCTAAAGTTTCGAAACCGGGAAGGCAATATGTTCAAGGATGCATCGAGAGGCGAATCCCGATCCCGCCATGTCGGCAGCGGTGAAGGGCGCGTCCGCGCGTGCTACGATGCGGGCACCAGAGATGAAAACACAGTCCCCGTCGGGTAGTCGTGGGCGTGCGGATGTCCGCATCAGTAACCTGCCTCCTTGGTTGTCCCTTCTCTGCATGGTCATCTACATAAAGGAGGAACCAGTCATGCAGATCAGCGTGTCGTCCACCCTGACCGTATATCACGACGGCCAATTCTGGGTCGGGCTGGCGGAGCATGTCGAGGACGGAAGGTACGGCGTCGCCCGCATTGTCTTCGGCACGGAGCCGTCCGATGAGGAGATCTTGCAGCTCGTCGTCGGCAAATGGGAGAAGCTCGCGTTCTTCGGTGACGATCCGACCGAGGCGAGCAAGCCCGCGAAGAACCCCAAGCGGCGCGCTTCGAGCAGCGAAAACTGAAGCGCAAACAGAAGCATCGCGGTCATTGATACCGCCATCGACCCATATATAGCAGCAGGCGCAGCTTCGATTGAAACTACGCCTGCCACCTTCCCACGCCAAAGGTATGCAGACATCTTCGATATTCTCGCTCGTTATGGCGAAAATCACGTCTCCAGGGTTTGCCTTTTTCGATTTAGCGTATTGCTCTTCAGATCATCGTGGTGTGCTCGTAGCCGCGCTCCACGAGGAGCCGCTCGGCAACGTCGAGAATCTTCTCGACCGTCTCCTCCGGGTACTTATTGCGTGCCACGGGCACCTCCGTCCTTGTTATCGCGATAAACACACCATGAGTGGCGCACGGGTCGAGAAGGGCTGGTGCCAAAAGAGCCCAACGGCCGTTACGGCTTCGTTAGAAACGCGCCCCATCATGGATGGTGAACCCGAAAGGTAAGGCGCGCGGGCACGGTGGCTCGGCCCGCGTGCCCGGAAGAGAAAGGATAAACCCATGGGTTACATGCTCGAGACGCGTGGGCTCACCAAGCGCTTCGGCCGCGGCGACCAGGCGCAGGA
>USNX01000099.1 GCA_900556205.1 uncultured Collinsella sp. | reverse complement strand
GAGCAGGCCGCCGGCGGTGAGCCGACGGTATTTGTCGCGAACTTGCCCTATAACGTGGCGGCGACGATCATCTTGCAGTTCTTCCAGACGATGCCCGCGCTCAAGCGTGCCGTGGTCATGGTGCAAAAGGAGGTTGCCGATCGCATTGCCGCAGTGCCGGGCAACAAGACCTATGGCGGCTATACGGCAAAGCTCGGCCTGTATGCGCAGGTGACGGGTCGCTTTGAGGTGCCGCCGCGTTGCTTTATGCCGGCGCCGCACGTGGACTCGGCCGTCGTGCGTATCGACCGTGTTGACGGCGTGGTGCCCGAAGGACTCGACCGCGAGTTTGTGGCCCGCGTGATTGATGCTGCATTTGCCCAGCGTCGCAAGACCATCCGCAATTCCATGAGCGCCAACGGTTTTGCCAAGGACGTGCTCGATGCCGCTTTTGAGGTTTGCGGTATCGCACCCACCACGCGCGCCGAGACGCTCGATGTTGCCGACTTTGTCCGTCTGGCCCGGGAGCTAATCCATGACGCCTAATGCCGAACGCGTGACGTTTACCAAGAAAAAGACGACGGTTGCTTGTCCCGTGCCCTTGGCGCCGCTTGCCGACACGCATGCACATCTGCTTTCGTTTTGGGGCAAGGATGTGCCCGAGACGCTCGTGCGCGCCAAAGCCGCGGGCGTCGACCTGTTGGTGACGATGTTCGACCCCATTGCTGATAAACGCAGCGTGACGGACTATAGCGACTGGCTGACGCGCGAAATTCTGCCGATGCAGGATATCCCGCAGATCAAGTATCTTGCCGGCGTGCATCCGTATGGCGCACCGGACTATACCGACGACGTTCACGCACAGGTCGTTGCCGCGCTCGATGATCCCTTATGCGCCGGTATTGGCGAAATCGGCCTGGACTACCACATGGACTATGACGACGATATCGCGCCGGCACCCCATAACGTGCAGATTGACTGCATGGCGCGTCAGCTCGAGCTTGCCGTGTGCCGTAACGTGCCGGTGGAGCTGCATCTGCGCCACGAGGACACGGACCATGAGCGCACCTCGCACGTGGACGCCTACAACGTGCTTCGTGAGGTGGGCGTGCCCCAGGCCGGTTGTGTGCTGCACTGCTTTGGCGAGGACCGCGCCACGATGGAGCGCTTTGCGGAGCTGGGCTGCTATATCGCCTATGGTGGTGCGGCTACCTTTAAGCGCAACGACGACGTGCGCGAGGCATTCGCGGCAACCCCACTCGATCGAATTTTGTTCGAGACGGATTGCCCGTATATGGCTCCGGAGCCCATCCGCGGTCTTGAATGCGAGCCCGCAATGATCTCCATTACGGCAAACGCGCTGGTCAACGACCGTGTCGATCGTACCGGCGAGGATGCTGAGGCAATCGCGCGAGCAGCTTGGGAAAATGCCTGCAAACTTTTTCAAAAATAGTTCTTGCGTTCGCGATGGCGCTCCGTTATTCTAATTCCTGCACGCGGGCGTGGCGGAATTGGCAGACGCGTACGGTTCAGGTCCGTATGGGGGCAACCCCATGAAGGTTCAAGTCCTTTCGCCCGCACCATTGAATGAAAGAGCTCCCAGCAATGGGAGCTTTTTTGTTATGGGCCGTTTTTGGCAGATTTGACATATCGATTTCGCGCGGTAGATGCCCCTGTGGTCAAAAAGTGGCAAATATGAGTACTGACATGAAAATAGAGACATTTCATGAAGCCATTTTTGCTCATTTTACGCAACAGATGTACGCTAATTTGGCTCAACCTTGAGACAAAATGAAGTAATTTCGATAGACCTCGGGTTCAACGAGGCGATTTTGACCCAAATACGCTGTTACTAAACTGGTAACAGTACTCATATTTGGCCTTTTTTGACCACGGGTCCTCTTGTTGGTGTCACATAGCTGCTTCGTGCGGGTATCCTAATGCCAACGTGTGCCTATCAGAGGAGAGACCATGCTGTTGTCCGGTATCATCGCCGCCCTTACCAGCCTTTTGATTCCCATCATCATTCTGTTGCTGCTGCTTCCCAACGCCTGCTATGTCGTTGAACAACAGCATGCCGTGATCATCGAACGTCTGGGCAAGTTTAACCGCATCGTCAACGCGGGCTTCCACATGAAGGTGCCCGTGATCGACCGCAAGGCCGCTACGGTGAGTCTGCGCACCATGAAAAACGGTTTTGGCATCGACGTTAAGACCCAGGACAACGTGACCATCGGCCTTGAGGTCTCTGCTCAGTACCACGTGAGCTATGACATGGGCGCCGGCCCGGCAGATTCGGGCATCTACAAGAGCTACTATATGCTGCAGGAGCCCGTCGACCAGATGCGTGACTTCATCACCGACGCTCTGCGCTCTTCGATTCCCGTCTACACACTCGATGAGGTCTTTGCCAAGAAGGATGACATCGCCAAGGACGTTAATGCCACCGTGTCCGAGCAGATGGCTGCCTACGGCTTCACCCTCGTGTCGACACTCATCACCAAAATCGCGCTGCCGACCGAGGTCGAGAACTCCATGAACGACATCAATGCCGCCCAGCGAAAGCGCGCTGCCGCGCAGGAGCTCGCCGAGGCCGACCGCATCAAGCGCGTCACCGAGGCGACCGCCGAGGCTGAGGCGATGGAAAAGGCGGGCGAGGGCATCGCCAACCAGCGCAAGGCCATCGCGCTGGGCATCAAGGATTCGCTCGAGATCATCCAGGAGACGGGAGTCGGTAACGACGAGGCCAACCAACTGTTCATGTTTACGCAGTGGTCCGAGATGATGACGGAGTTCGCTCGCACGGGTAAAACCTCGACGGTCGTGCTGCCGAGCGACTTTTCGCAGTCGGCCTCTATGTTCGAGCAGATGCTGGCTGCCGGTAAGGTTCAGAACGAGTCAAAGGAGTAGGCACGCGTGAAATACACCGTCGTTTGTGTTGGCAAGCTCAAAGAGCGCTTTTGGAAGGACGCGTGCGCTGAGTACACCAAGCGCCTAGGCGCCTATGCCAAGGTGGATATCCGCGAGGTGGCCGATATCGACCCGGCTAAGGCGGGCGGCGTGGATGCCGCGCGCGACAAGGAGGGGGCGGCAATTCTTGCTGCATTGCCGTCTCGAGCGCATGTGATCCTGCTGGCTATCGAGGGCAAGGAGCGTTCGAGTGAGGAGCTCTCGGCGAGGCTCGACGATCTTATGCTACGAGGCAGCAGCGACATCGCCTTTGTGATTGGCGGTTCGGACGGCGTGAGCGATGAGGTGCGCGCCCGCGCCGACGAGATGCTCAGCTTTGGACGCATTACCTTGCCGCATAACTTGGCGCGCGTGGTGCTGCTGGAGCAAATCTACCGCGCCTGCAAGATCAGCCGTGGCGAGCCGTATCACAAATAGGTCGGCAATACGAAACAATGGCGTGGGACAATACCTTTCGTTTTGAGGAATGTGTCTGAAAGGACTATGAGATATGAAGATTGGATTTGTCGGTTTTGGCAATATGGCGAGCGCTATGGCCGATGGCTGGATCGCTGCCGGTGTAGCTGCGAGCGACATGTGCGCCTGCGCGGGTCGCTACGACGCACTGGTTGAGCGCTGCGAGGCGCGCGGCATGGCCGCCTGCCACGATGCCGCCGAGGTTGTCGCCGCATCCGATATCGTGGTCGCTGCGGTCAAACCGTACATGATCGAGAAGGTATTCGCCCCGCTCAAGGATGCTCTTGCCAAAAAGGTCGTTCTGTCGGTTGCCTGGACCTGGGACAGTGCCAAGTGGGAGCAGGTCCTGCCGGGCGTCGCGCATATCTCGACGGTGCCCAACACACCGGTTTCGGTGGGCGAGGGCGTCATCGCTTGCGAGAAGGCTTCCACGCTTAGTGATGAGCAGAGCGCAGTGGTGCTTGATTTGCTTGGCAAGCTCGGTGCGGTGGTCGAACTCGATACGAGCCTGCTGTTTGTGGGCGGCACGGTGGGTGGTTGCGCTCCGGCATTTGTCGCCATGGCAATCGAGGCCCTGGGCGATGCAGCGGTCAAGCACGGTATCCCGCGTGCCGATGCCTATCGCATTGTGAGCCAGATGGTGTTGGGTACGGCAAAGCTGCAGCTTGCAACTGGCCAGCATCCTGCGGCGATGAAGGATGCCGTATGCTCGCCCGGTGGTGCCACCATCAAGGGCGTCGTTGCGCTCGAGGACGCCGGCATGCGCAGCGCCCTGGTCAAGGCAATCGACGCAACTCTCCAGTAAAACCGACCAAAAAAAGGAAGGGTTTATTATTGGCAGGTATTTTCTGCGGTTTTGTCCTTTTAGCGAAAAGCGCCCCGCAACTGGCTCAATTCCAGTTGCGGGGCGCTTGCGTTTGCCCAGATAAAACAGACCAAAATAAACCTGTCCCTTTTTGGCAGGTTAGTCCCAGAAGCTGTCTTCCTCATCCTTGGACTTGGGTCCGCGGTCGACGTACATCTTATGGGTACGCTTCTCCATTACAAAGGCAAGAATCGCAAATAACAGGATGCCGCCGGCGAAAAGGATGGCAAAACCGGTGCGGGTGCCAAACAAAAAGGAAAAAACTGCGTCCATTGGGTGCCTTCTTGCGTAGTTGAGTTGGGTCGTAAACGCTCATAAGTATATACTTGCCCATACATGTACAAGGTTGCAACCTAAATGGAATGTATATCGCCGGAGGATCTAATGCTTGATATCAAGTTTGTTCGCGAGAACCCCGATGCCATCGATGTCGCCATGGCTAACCGCCAGACGTCTTGGGATCGCGAGAAGTTCTTTGAGCTCGACGACGAGCGCCGTGCCGTCATCACCGAGGTCGAGGAGCTCCAGGCTACGCGCAATGCCGAGTCCAAGAAGATCGGCGCCCTGATGAAGGAGGGCAAGAAGGACGAGGCCGAGGCCGCCAAGGAGGCCGTGCGCGCCGTCAACGAGAAGATTGACGGTCTGGCCGAGCGCCGTACTGCTCTCGAGCAGGAGCAGTACGACTTCATGGCTCACCTGCCCAACATTCCTTGCGAGGCCACGCCGTACGGCAAGGACGAGGACGAGAATATTGAGCGCCGTCGTTGGGGCACCCCGCGCGAGTTCGACTTCGACTTTAAGCCGCATTGGGATCTGGGCACCGATCTGGACATCCTCGACTTCGAGCGCGGCAACAAGCTCTCCGGCAGCCGTTTTACCGTTCTCGGTGGCGCTGGCGCCCGCCTGGAGCGCGCCCTCATCAACTTCATGGCCGACACGCACGCGTCGCGCGGCTACAAGGAATGGTGGTGCCCGGCCATGGCCAACGCCGAGACGCTCACCGGCACGGGCCAGCTGCCGAAGTTCGAGGAAGACCTGTTCCATACCACCGAGGGCCTGTACCTCATCCC
>USNX01000098.1 GCA_900556205.1 uncultured Collinsella sp. | reverse complement strand
ACGCGTCCCAGCGTACACGACGACGAGGCGGTCGCCGTAGAGCTCGAGGCGATTGCTGCGGACGGGAAGGGCAGCCAGGGCCACGAGGGCCGGGATGGGCAGCAGCGCGAGCCAGCCCCATAGGAGCGCGGGACTCGAGCTCAGGAAACACGCGATACACGCCGCGGATAAACCGCCCGCCACAATCACCATGGCCGCTATGAACCACGGGTCTGTCCTGCCGGGGAACACCCGCTCCGGCCGCTCGCCCTTCTCACCCATTACGGCCCTTCCGTCTCTTGCACCCCTCCCGGAACTGTCCGCATCAGTATAGCCAATGCTTTTTCTGATTTGTTGAGAAGCCGACATTTGGGGGCATTTTGGATAGCGAACAGTTCAAACAAGAAGCTGAGAAAATAGAACAAAGCCTGAGTGCCTTGAGAGTCGCCGAGCGCAATGCAGTGATTCCCTTTATGAACGGCGACTTTACCCAATGGGATCTATATCTGGCATCCTCCTCTGAGTATGCGATGAGACTGATAGACGGATTCATCTCCATGCTCGGGTCGAGGAATCTTGTTTGCGTCGCCCAGCTTCTCCGCGCACAGATTGGAGTCTGCCTGCGGACATTCGCGTTATTCGCCGCCGAAGACCGGGATGACTTTCTCCCAAAAGGCTGCCAAGTACCATGGCGTGAGCGTTGGGGTAGTCATCATTCAGCGTGGATACATCCGGATGCGCATAGATCCAGACGATTCCGACGTTCTCGTATTTCCCGTGCAGGTAATCGAAGAGGGCAAGCGACACCATACAGTTGCCGCCGACGGTCACGACTCTGTCGGGGTTTTCTGCCGTAAGCTTCCTCTGCGCATCCTGAATCCCCGCCAAGACTTCGTCCTCGGCATAGATGCGAACTGCCTCCCATTTCTCATGTCCAAGTTTTGGGACGCGTTTCACAATGCCGAGTGGGACCCCTGGACAGTCGGATCACGTGGTGGCCCCCTTTGAGAGGCTCACGAGCATGGTAGTCCCGTTCTCGGAACTTGTTTCGACCTCTACCGTGCCACCGTGAAGCGCTGCAATCTCCCAAACAAGCGCTAGTCCGAGTCCTGCGCCGCCGTATGCCCTGCTGCGGGATTTATCCAGGCGAAAGAACGGTTGGAAGATGCTCTCACGGTACTGCTTGGGTATTCCCGGGCCCTGGTCCTCGACTCGCAGGAACACGTGGTTGTCGCTGTCGCTGATGGAGACGTTGACAGTCGAGCCGGAGCGGCTGTAACGGATGGCGTTTTCGGTCAAGTTAAACACCAGCCGATAGAGGAGCGCATCGTTCCCGATTACTAAAGCGTCTCCAGCACAATTGAGGGCTATGCCCTTATTTTCGGCAAGTGGCGCAAGGTCGGTGAGGACCTCTTCGGACAAGGGACCAAGTTCAACACCGTCCTCGCAAGGAACGCTACGGAGCTCACTCATCTCGAGCAATACCTTGGTCATCCGCGACATTCGCTCGGTTTGTTCTTGTAGCAGGCCGAGCAACTCGGCTGTTTCGGGTTGTAAGTTGGAGCGCTCGGAGACAAACAGTTCGATCTGTGCCTGCATAAGGGCGAGCGGGGTTCGCAGCTCGTGCGCGGCGTTGCCGGTAAATTGACGCTGTGCAGAGAACCCTTCGCCAAGACGGGCGATCATGTCGTTGAAAGAGGCGCTGCATCGTTGTAGCTCGGTGGGCACATCTTCACTGAGTCTGATTTCGCTTAGGTTGTCAGGCTGCACACGCTCAACCTGGTCTGCAAAAGCCCGTAGCGGTTTGAGTGCGCGGCCGCTCACAAAGTATGCCAGCACGCCGCCAAGGAGTGTGACTCCAGCCGTGATGCGCCAGGCTGTCGTGCCAAAAGACTCCTGTGCGTCGTTTACGACGATCGTAACCTCGTTATCGAGGGTCGCTTTCGTTGGGTCGAACGCCTGGGGCGAATCTTCGCTGGTTGCGGTAAAGGCCGAGATGTCACTGCCGATGGCATCCATGTAGCGCATGCCCGTATAGCCGACCAGACAGTTCGTCAGCACGCATGCCGCACACGTGAGCAGTGCCGTCATAATCGTTATGCGCCATTGCAGCGAAAGCCTTTTCATTCGCTATCCTCCATAACGTAGCCCTCTCCAATCCGATTGCGAATCGGGTCGTATCCCAAAGCGCTGCGTAGCTTTTTGCGGAGTGACGAGATATGAACGCGGGTTGCGTTGCTAAAGCTGTTCACGCTGCTATCCCAAACGTGCTCGATAAGCTCCTCTTGACTTACCGGACGCCCCTGATTAAGCATCAGGTATTCCAAGATTCCCGTTTCCTTGCGCGTAAGAGATAAAGCCTCGCTGTCCACGGAAGCGATGCGTGCCTTGGTGTCAAAACTGAGCTTTCCGCAGGTTAAAACTATGTCGCTTTGTGTAAAGCGTCTGAGGGTAAGGCTGCGAATCCTTGCCGCAAGCTCGTCCAGATGAAACGGCTTGGTGAGGTAATCGTTGGCGCCGGCATCGAGTCCGGCGACTTTATCTGATACTTCGCCGCGTGCGGACAAAATCAGTACCTTAGTCTCGCAGTCAGTTTTCCTAAGTTCCCTGAGTACGGTCATGCCATCGATACGGGGAAGGTTGAGGTCGAGTACCACGAGGTCGAAGGCCTCAACGTTCAGTAGGTCGAGCGCCTCCTGTCCGTTGTGACAGCAGTCGACGCTGTACGCCAAGTTTCGCAAGCTGCGCGCGACTGCATCGCACAGTGCTCGCTCGTCTTCGACGATCAAAATACGCATAACAGTCTCCTTGCACATTTCAAATCGCGCTTAACACGGATTTTATAGTCGATATGGTCCAATGGTCGCGTAACGAAAGGAGTGGTCAGGTTGTTCAAAGCGGTAAAACCCGTGGTACAGGTCGCTTTGTTGATCGTCGGAATTGCCATGGTGTGCTTTGGCGTTATGCGTGGCGAGGCGGATGCCGTGCTGGCCAAAGCGATTAGGCTGTGCTTGGAGTGTATCGGAATTGGATAAAAGAGAAAACACTGCGTCGCATGTTTTGGCTCGATTTCGCGGATTCATTCAGGCGGCGGCGACGCTCATCACCAACATTCACCTGCCAAACTTTGCCAAAGGCGGCATCTATCAGGGCGCGGGAAAAACAGTCTGCGTACCTGGACTTAATTGCTATTCGTGCCCCGCGGCATCGGGTGCGTGCCCCATCGGGTCGTTCCAGTCGGTGGTAGGTTCATCCAAGTTCAACTTTTCCTACTACGTAACCGGTACGCTCATTTTGCTCGGCGTGCTGCTGGGACGCTTTGTATGCGGCTTTCTGTGCCCGTTTGGCTGGCTGCAGGAGCTGCTTCACAAGATCCCCGGCAAAAAGCTTTCGACGAAAAGGCTCAAGGCGCTTACGTATATCAAATACGTTGTGCTGCTATTTGCCGTGGTATTGCTGCCTGTGCTGTTGGTCAACGATTTGGGGATGGGCGATCCGTTCTTTTGCAAGTACATCTGTCCACAGGGCGTGCTCGAGGGCGCCATTCCTCTGGCCATTGCCAATGCCGGCATTCGATCTGCGTTGGGACAGCTCTTTACTTGGAAACTTGTCGTTCTCATTGTCGTGGCAGTGCTGAGCGTTTTGTTCTATCGCCCCTTCTGCAAATGGATTTGCCCGCTCGGCGCATTCTATGCGCTCATGAACAAGGTGTCCTTACTGGGGATACGGGTCGACGCGTGCAAATGCGTCTCGTGCGGCAAGTGCTCAAAGGTTTGTCAGATGGACGTTGATGTGGTCCGCGCGCCCAATCATGCCGAATGTATCCGGTGCGGAAAGTGCATCGGGGCCTGTCCCGTCGATGCCATCAGCTATCGCTATGGCCTGGATGTGTCGGCGGAAAAGATTCCCTTGACCGCCGATAAAAAGTAAACAAGCTTCGACAAAACGGAGGAATGACCATGAAGCTTTCTAAGATTGCGGCCCTGTTTATGGTGCCGGTATTGGCCTTGTGCCTTGTGGCATGTTCGGCGCCCGGTGGCAATGCGAGCGAATCTGCGAACTCCGATCCTAAGATCGCAGAACTCACTGCGCAGAAGCCGACCAATGCCGACGAGGCCGCCGAGCTGTATGCGAAGCTCATGAAAAAGGAGAACGATATCCTTTCGAGTGATAACGCGCTGTGGGAAAAGGTATTCAATGCGGCAAATAAAGAATCGGCAATGATTGAGGACGGTAGCAATTACGGCGATTTCCTGCTCAAGACCATCGACGGCGCCAAGGATGAGTTCACGGCGGATGAGCTCAAGACGCTCAAAGCCGGTGCACAGCAGATCAAGGAGATCGAGGACAAGCTCGAGAGCCTGGAGAAGGAGTTCCCCGGCTGTGGAAGCACGCCGAGTGCAGGCGAGAGCGTCGACGCTTCGGCCGCTGGCATGACGGCTGGTGCCAATGCTTCGAGCGAGGCGACGAAGTTCCCTAGCTTTACGGGCAAGGACCTGGACGGCAACGACGTGAGCAGCGACGAGTTGTTCTCTAAGAACAAGGTCACCGTTATGAACTTTTGGTTTACCACTTGCAAGCCGTGCGTGGGCGAGCTGGGCGATCTTGAGAACCTGAATAAGGAGCTTGCCGAGAAGGGTGGCCAGGTCGTGGGCGTCAATTCCTTTACGCTCGATGGCAACAAGGACGAGATTGCAGATGCCAAGGACGTGCTGAGCAAGAAGGGCGTGACATATAAGAACATCTGGTTCAAGTCGGATAGCGAGGCCGGCAAGTTTACGTCAAATCTGTTCTCGTTCCCGACAACCTACGTTATTGATCAGAACGGCAACATCGTAGGGGAGCCCATCGTGGGCGCCATCAGCTCCGCCGAGCAGCGCGCGGCGCTCGACAAGCTTATCGACCAGGCGCTGGCGAAGAGCGAGCAGTAAAGGCTGAGTACACGTAGTGTGACAAAGGGACAGTCCCTTTGTCACATTGTCGATGTTGTGTGCGGGACGGTGCGCTGTGTGGCGTGCCGTCCCGTTCGTTTTTGCCCGGTTCGTTACATTCCTCACTGGTGTCGGCAAAAAATGGGAATAGAGTAGGACAAACGCGTCGAATACGAACGGCGGGGGAGAGCGGGCGAGTGCGCCTGCGCGGGAGAGGTTGCCGTCCATGCTGGAGCTCAAAGATATTTGCAAAAGGTACGTCACGCAGTCGTTTACGCAGGTGGCGCTCGATAGCGTGAGCTTGGCCTTTCGCGATAACGAGTTCGTGGCCATTCTGGGCCCTTCGGGTTCGGGCAAAACTACGATGCTCAACGTCATTGGCGGGCTTGATCATTTTGACTCGGGCGACCTTCTGATCGATGGCATTTCGACCAAGGACTTCCGCGACCGCGACTGGGACGCCTACCGCAA
>USNX01000097.1 GCA_900556205.1 uncultured Collinsella sp. | reverse complement strand
ACGGTAACGTTGCGGCAACGGTCGATACGGTCGAGTAGGCCGCGTTTCATAGCGATAAACCTTTAGGAAAGGAAACAGATATGGCAGAGAAGACCCCGGTCGAGCAGCTTACGTACAAGCAGGCCTCGCAGGAGCTGGAGCTCATCATTCGCAGCTTGGAGTCGGGCGATATGGAGCTCGAGGAGTCGCTCGAGAGCTATACCCGCGGCGTCGAGCTCCTCAAGAGCCTGCGCACCCGCCTGTCCGATGCCGAGCAGAAGGTCTCGGTGCTTCTTAAGGACGTCGACGGCAACGACGTGCTCGCCGACGGCGAAGCCGCCAACACGGACGACAACCTCTCGTTCTAACCATCCCGACCAAATATAATTGCCTTGGTCTGTGAGAAAGGAACCAACCATGTGTGATTGCATCTTCTGCAAAATTGCCAACCACGAGATCCCCTCGACCGTCGTCTACGAGGATGACCAGGTCATCGCGTTCGACGACCTCAATCCCCAGGCGCCGGTCCACACGCTCGTGATCCCCAAGAAGCACTACAGTGACATCGCCGATAACGTGCCCGCCGAGACCATGGGCGCCATGGCCCACGCCATCCAGGAGGTCGCCAAGGCCAAGGGTCTGGAGGACGGTTTCCGCGTCATCTCCAACAAGGGCGTCAACGCCGGTCAGACCGTCATGCACTTCCACATGCACGTCCTCGGCGGCAAGAACCTGGGCGAGAACCTCATCTGAGGACGCACGGCCCGTCGCCTTGGCTGCCTTTGGAGTAACCTATGCAGTTTTCTCAACTCGAATACCTTCAAGCGGTAGCGAACTACGGCGGCGTGCGCAAAGCGGCTCGCGCCGTTCACGTGAGCCCACAGGCTGTCTCGTCGGCAATTAAGAAACTGGAGTCTGAGTATCAGATCGTTTTGCTCAATCGATCGGCGGGGGAGGCTGTTTTGTCTCCGGCGGGCAGAGAATTTGCGCGTCGTGCACGCGTGATCCTGGCACAAGTCGACGATCTCAAAAAGTACACCCAATCGGGGAACGGTGGCGTTTCGCCCGACGGCCACTTTCGTCTTTACGTCCCCTGTCTTCACGGGCGGGGGCGTCTTTTTTCCGAAAACTGGTACGACTCGTTTGAAAGCTCGCACCCTCAGATTCACCTTGATGTGTGGCATCAGCCAACGGCTACATGCTTTGAATCACTTGTGCTTGGCATTTCGGATGCGGCCATCTCATTTGAGGAACCAAGGGACAGTGTCCTTTCTTCGAAATACTTGGGTGAAAAGGAGCTCAAGGTTCTTTCGTGCCCAGCGGGTCATCAATCTGTGGGTGCTATGACCGTTCGTGAGTTACTGGGCGGCAGGTTAGCTGTTCCCATTAATTTGTCGCCCTGTCTCAATGCGATCAATCAATGCCCCGAAGCTCAGCTGGTTAATTTCCGCTTCCGCGACGTCGAATACGGAAACAGAGCGCAGGCTGAGTTTCTTCAAGCCGGGGGATTGATATTGGGTTTTTCTGGCTCTTCTCTCGCATCAGATGGGTCGGAAGTGAGCGAGTACTCTATTGAAGGTTCGCATGACGTAGCCTTGCCCATCTACTTTTGCTATCGACAAAATGCCTGGACCGATCGACACCAGACGGTATTTCTTCACCTATTGCGTCATCTTGCTTCGTGAGGCCATTTGGCCTCGTGTCGTCAAGTGAATGTTGACGCCTTGTAACACATGACTGACGGCTTTGCCCTCATGCTTTTCCAAGATTCCGATTTAGATTGTTGACTCTTGGAGGGCGGAGCATGAAAAACCGTACGGTTTTGCTTTATATGACGTTTGTTTTTCTGTCGAACTTCAGCACCATTTTGTATTTTCTGACGGTTTACCTTGAATTCGTCGGATTCTCGATGGTGGCGATTTCTAGCATGATGATTGCATATCAAGTGAGCAAGTTCATCCTTGAAGTTCCCACTGGCTATATTGCCGATAGGTTTGGACGAAAGACAAGTGGTCTCGTTGGCGTCGTGGGGATGCTTGGATACTACGCCGCCCTGCTTCTCGTCCGTTCTCCTCTGCTTTTAATCGGCGCGTTTGCTCTCAAAGGTTTTGCCGCTGCATGTATGAGCGGGTCCATGGAAGCGATTTACATTGACAGCGTCTCTCTGGACCAGCTCGTAAGGCTTAATGTCGTTGAGCGATTTGTTTTCTATGCCTCTTATGCCCTCTCCGCTTGTGTGGGCGGTTTCATTTCGTCCGCTGGCGCGTATCTCATTGGTCTTTTGGCAGATATCATCGCAATGGTGTTGACGTTGGTTGTCGTTGTCTGCATTCCTGAGATGCGAAGAGGGGACACTACAGCGACACCTAAGCGTGGAATTAGCCCGAAGATGATCGGTGCCGCTATTGCGCGTAACGGCATTCTTCGTTCAGCGTTCATCATGGACTGCTCTCAGGCATTTGCTTTTGTCGCCCTGGAAGACTTTTTCTCACTGTTGCTTGCGGGTCGCGGAATGAATGCCGTCGCTTCGGGTGTGATCATTGCGGTCCAGCTTCTTGCCTCGGCCTCCATGGGGCTTATTGTGCCCAGTGTGATTGCTCATGTCGACAAGGGCCGTTTTGCGCGTATTTGCGGCATCGTGCGCCTTTCCCTGGCTGCTCTGTTTTTGATTCCCTTTACTCCGGTCTATTTGCTGCCCGTGTTCTATGTACTGCAGACGGTCGCGTACTCGTTATTTGCTCCAATTAAATACTCAATTTTTCAAAATGCTGTCGATTCTTCGATGCGCTGTTCACTGATTTCGGTCCAAAGCTAGATGGTGGCGGTGGGTGCCATCCTTTTCTATCTGTTCAATGCTGCGTTGAGCAGCATCGCGGGCATTCGAGTCGTATTGCTTGTTGCGCTCGGGATTTCTTCCCTGGTGTATATCCCCGCGCTATTTCGTCTTACAAGTCAAAGGCCATGAGTATTTAGGCACCGATAACTTATATATCAACGCAATAAACCCGAGCGCGAGGGCGTTTGGGTTTATTATTGAAGCGTATGTAACCTGGCGGCGCCACACCGCCTGTTAGTAGGGAGACACATGAACGTTCTGGTCGTCAACGCGGGATCTTCGACCCTTAAGTATCAGGTCATCGACACCAAGTCCCATAAGGTGTCCGCAAAGGGCTCCTGCGAGCGCGTCTGCTTTACCGGTGGTACCTTCACCCATGCTGCCAATGGCTCCAAGAAGGTGACCGAGAACATCGAGTTCCCCGACCACAAGGTCGCCATCGAGGTCGTCCTGAAGGACCTTGAGGCCAACGGCGTCAAGATCGAGGGCATCGGCCACCGTATCGTTCAGGGCGGTTGGTACTTTGGTGATTCCTCCCTCGTCGACGAGGACGTCCTCGCCAAGATTCGCGAGGTCGCCCCGCTGGCGCCGCTGCACAACAACCCCGAGGCCAACGTTATCGAGTACTGCCTGGAGCAGTATCCCGATCTGCCCAACGTCACGGTCTACGACACCGCTTTCCACTTCAACATGCCCGAGGTCGCCAAGACCTACGCCCTTCCCAAGGATGTTTGCGACAAGCTGCACATCCGTAAGTACGGCGCCCACGGCACCAGCTATCGCTACATCTCCAAGAAGGTCGCCGAGATGACCAACGGCGAGGCCCGCAAGGTCGTCGTGTGCCATATCGGCTCCGGCGCTTCCCTGTGCGCCATCGAGGACGGCAAGTGCATGGACACCACCATGGGCTTGACGCCGCTCGACGGCGTCATGATGGGCACCCGCTGCGGCTCCATCGACCCGGCTACCGTGTGCTACCTGCAGCGCGAGGGTGGCTACACCTTCGACGAGGTCGACGAGATGATGAACAAGAAGTCTGGCCTTTTGGCTGTGACCGGTGGCAAGACCAACGACTGCCGCAACGTTGAGGAGCTCGCCGCTGCTGGTGACCCCGAGGCTCAGCTCGCCTTCGATATGTTCGTCTACAAGATTGCCGCTAAGGCCGCCGAGATGGCCACCTCCATGTGCGGCATGGACACCCTGGTCTTTACCGCCGGCATCGGCGAGCACGCTCCGGCCGTTCGCGCTGGCGTGGCCGATCGTCTGGCCTTTATGGGCGTCAAGATGGATCACGCCCGTAATGCCCTGCGTGGCGACGGCGCTTGGTGCCTGTCCGCCAAGGATTCCAAGGTCAAGATTTTCGTCATCCCTACGGACGAGGAGTTCATGATCGCTTCCGACGTCGAGCGCATCGTCAACGGCAAGTAATTGCAAGAGGGGAGGGGCTGGACGACCGAGCGCCGTTCGGCCCCTCTTTTGCGCTCGTTGGGCGATATGCTTGATAGCTATTTATCAAGTTGTGATAACTTCTTATTAAAATGCGGCCGCCTTAAGGGGTCTGCGTCGACCGTATTGCACTGCAAAGGAGTCTCATGAACGTACTTGTTGTCAACGCCGGCAGCTCAAGCCTTAAATATCAGCTTTTGGATACCGTTACCCGCGAGGTTTTCGCCAAGGGCAACTGCGAACGTATCGGTTCGGACATGGGCATTTTTGGCCACTCCGAGAACGGTGGCGCCAAGCAGACCGAGGAGGTCCCTTTCCCCGATCATCGCTCTGCTATCGCTCGTGTGCTCGAGGAGCTCGAGAAGACCGACTTTACGATTGATGGCATTGGACATCGCATCGTTCAGGGCGGCTGGCACTTCGATGATTCCGCAGTCGTCGACGATGAGGTCATGGCCAAGATCCTTGAGGTGGCCCCGCTCGCTCCGCTGCACAATTACGGCGAGGCTGCAGCAATCGAGTATTGCCGCGAGAAGTATCCGGAGCTGCCCAACGTGGCGGTCTTCGACACCTCGTTCCACATGACCATGCCCGAGGTCGCCTATACCTACGCGCTGCCCAAGGACGTGTGCGACAAGTACCACGTGCGCAAGTACGGCGCCCACGGCACGAGCCACCGCTATGAGTGGATGATGGCCAAGGAGATCCTGGGTTCGCGCTGCCACCGTCTGCTTTCGTGCCATTTGGGCAACGGTGCTTCGCTCGCTGCTATCGAGGACGGCGTGTGCCGCGACACCACGATGGGCCTCACGCCGCTCGACGGCCTGATGATGGGCACCCGCTGCGGTTCCATTGATCCGGCCACCGTGTGCTACCTCCAGCGCGAGGGCGGCTACAGCTACCAGGAAGTCGACGACATGATGAACAAGCAGTCCGGCCTGCTTGCCATTTCGGGTATCTCCAACGACGCCCGCGACATCCGTACACGCGCCTCCGAGGGCGACGAGCGCTGCCTGCTCGCCTTCGATATGTTCGCCTATAAGGCCATGCAGCAGGCCGGTTCCATGATCGCTTCTATGGCGGGCGTGGATACCATCACCTTTACCGCCGGCATCGGCGAGAACGACTGGTCGATCCGCAAGGCCTTCTGTGACTGCTTTGAGTGGCTGGGCGTGCGCATCGACAACAACAAGAACCGCGAGGCCGTGGGCAACGGCCCGCAGGTCATCAGTGCCGCCGGTTCCGCCGTCACGGTCATGGTCATTCCCACCGACGAGGAATACATGAT
>USNX01000096.1 GCA_900556205.1 uncultured Collinsella sp. | reverse complement strand
GCTCAGGACCTGATCGATACGCTCGACGATGCCGGCTGCTTGGCCGCCAACCAGATTGGCGTTACCAAGAAGGTCTGCGTCTATCTGGACGACGCCGGCGAGCCCCACGTGCTCTATAACCCCCGTCTGGTGTTTGGCTTGGGCGCCAGCAAGATGGAGGAGAGCTGCCTGACGCACGAGGAGGTCACCAAGTCCACGCGCTACATCAAGTGCAAGGTCGCCTTTGATCAGATCGTCGACGGCAAGATGAAGGAGTGCCGCCGCGACTACGCGGGCTTTGAGGCACAGATGATCCAGCACATGATTGACCACTGTCTAGGAAAGTTGGTCTAAGGGGACCAAAGCACCGCACTTCGTCTCTTTTGGTCCGGGCGTGACATTGTTGTCATGTCCGGGCTTTTGTGTTTAGCGCCTTTTTGTTTGGTGACAATAACCTTAGCAAGAACGTAAAGCTAGGAGGCGCTATGTGTACGAGCATTCGATTTACCGATAATTCCGGCCACATGTATCTAGGCCGCAACCTCGACTGGAGCTTTGACTACGGCCAACAGGTTCGTGTGATGCCGCGCGGATTTCACATTCCGTATTCGTTTATCGACGACGCAACAGCGGCACACGCGGTGATCGGTATGTGCATCGATTACAAGAACTACCCTATGTTCTTCGACTGTGGCAACGATGCGGGCCTCGCCGTGGCGGGACTCAACTTTCCCGGCTATGCCGAGTATGCCGATGGCCCTGTCGACGGCAAGACCAATATCGCGGCCTATGAGTTTCCCCTGTGGGTGGCAGCGACGTTCTCGACGGTCGACGAGGTCGAGGCTGCGCTGCGCGATACGGTGATTGTTGCTAAATCTGCAGGAGAGGGGCTGGGCGTGTCGCTGCTCCATTGGATTATCGGCGACAGCCAGCGTAGCATCGTGGTCGAGATGATGGCTGACGGCCTGCATGTATACGACGATCCGGTCGACACCCTTGCCAATCAGCCCACCTTCCCGTGGCACATGGAAAACCTGCGCACCTATATCACGGCCACAAGCGATTTTCCGCAGACGGCGACATGGCGTGGCGCCGAGCTCAAGCCCTATGGCGCGGGTGCCGGCATGCGCGGTATTCCGGGTGATTGCTATTCGCCGAGCCGTTTTGTAAAGGCGGCGTACCTCAATGCCAATTACCCGCAAAAGGAGAGCGAGACCGAAAACGTCGTCCGCATGTTCCGTTCACTCGAGGGCGTGGTGATGATCGAGGGGGCGTCCAGGATGGGCGATGGCAAGTTCGAGAAGACTATCTATACCGGATGCTTTAGCGCGCGCACGGGCAATTATTACTACGCGATGTATGGGGATCCGTCGATTCGCTACGTGAGTCTGATGGATGCCGAGGGCGCGAACCCCGATAGGCTCGTGGTTCCCGAGCCGCGTCGTTCGTAGCTCACTGGTCCGTTGCGACATAAAACGGCCTCGCACCTCTTATGAGATGCGAGGCCGTTGTCGTCAATGGCTGGTGGCGTGTTAGAAGTTGGCGTCGTTGAACTGGGTGCTCTCGAGTCCGTCGAGTTGCTGTTCGGGCGTATCGGCGACGCTCTCGAGCAACTCGGTGGGATCGACGTTCATGTCCTTACCGGCTTCGTTGCCGTTGACCAAGTCGTCCGAGAAGATGTCGACTTCCATTTCCTCGGCCTCTTCGATTTGAACCTCGAGCGGCACCTGGGTGCGCACGAGCTTAACGGCCGGGCGCATGCGGGCAAACAGCGGCACGTACTCGATGATGATGGCCGAGTTCTCAAGACCGTACCAGCGTGCCGGGCTTCCGCAGGCGCGGCGGACGGCGTACTTGATGGCCATCACGCGGTGGTCATTGCGGTTGATGTCCGTTTCGGGGGCAAGCATCTTGCGCAGCATACAAAAGCGGAAGTCACCCACGTTGCCGCGTGTCTCGTAGATGGAGTAGGTGTGATGTTGCGGCGGCAGCTCGCCCGATGCCATCAAGTCGCCGACGATCTGACGCAGATAGGCGTTGACGCGCTGGTTGACCTTAAAGCCCAGGTCCAGGCGAACGCGGAAGAGGAAGTCTGTGCCAAAGGTCTCGACGGAATACTCGTGCGTATAGGGTTCGTCGGTAACGTGCACGTTGATGAACCAATATGCCTTGGCGCGCTTGGGGTGCTTGTCCAGGATGGAATAGAGCACGTCGCGGTCGAGCGTGAGCGGGTCGGGGCTGTTGGTGAGAAATACCAGATTGTCGGCGAGCACGGGATAGGTCTCGTCGTTGCGCAGGCGATTGAGCTGGTCGATGTACTTGGAGACGGGCAGCAGAATCGTCTGCGTGCGCTCGATGGCGGTGCCGCGACGCCACACATACATAAGGCCAAACAGCAGCGAGGCCAAGAAGATCATGACGTAGCCACCGTCAAAGAACATGGTGAGGCACGAGGCGAAGAAGCACAGCTCAATGGCGCCGAAGAGCAGGGCGAAGACGCAGGCGCCCAGCTTGTGCTTGAGAATGCCGGCGATATAGCTCGTCAAAAGCGTGGTGGTCATAAGCATGGTCACGGTAATGGCGAGGCCATAGGCGCTCTCCATGCGCTCGGAGTTCTGGAACAGCAGCACGATGAAGATGCAGCCGATCCACATGATGTTGTTGACGAGCGGAATATAGAGCTGACCCTTGGTGTCGCTGGGGTAGTGGATGCGCAGGTGCGGCATAAGGTTGAGGCGCGTTGCCTCGGATACCAGCGAGAACGAGCCGGTGATGAGCGCCTGCGAGGCAATGATGGCCGCCACGGCCGAAAGCACGATGGCGAAGGGGCGCAGGGGCTCAGGGAGCATCATATAGAACGGGTTGACGATATCCATCGCGAGCATCTGGGGGTTGGAGTTATTGGCGAGCAGCCAAGCGCCTTGACCCAGATAGTTGAGGATAAGGGCCGCCTTAACAAACGGCCAGGATGCATAGATGTTTGCCTTGCCAACGTGGCCCATGTCCGAGTAGAGGGCCTCGGCGCCGGTCGTCGACAGAAAGACAAAGCCGAGCACCATAATGCCCGAGTGGTTGATGGGCGAGAACAGGAACATGATGCCGCGGATGGGGTTGAGCGCGCGCAAGATGGACAGGTTGCCGAGCATGTTGAACAGGCCGGCGCCTGCCAGGAACAGGAACCACAGCGTCATGAGCGGGCCGAACAGCTTGCCGATCGACGAGGTGCCGGCGCGCTGCATGGCAAACAGGCCGCAGATAATGATGATGGTGATGATGATTACGTTGGTCTGGCCGTCACCCAAAAGCGCGTGGCCCCACTCGATAGTGCGCAAGCCCTCGATGGCCGTGGTAACCGTGACGGCGGGGGTGAGGATGCCGTCGGCGAGCAGCGCCGCGCCGCCGATCATGGCGGGAAGGATCAGCCACGGCGCCACTTTGCGTACCAAGCTAAACAGGGCGAAGATGCCGCCCTCGTTGTGGTTATCGGCCTTCATGGCGATAACCACGTACTTGACCGTGGTCACGAGCGTCATGGTCCAGATGACGAGCGAAAGCGCGCCCAGGATCATGTCCTCGCTGACGGTACCGATGCCGCCGTTGTTGGCGACGATTGATTTCATGGTGTACATGGGGCTCGTGCCGATGTCGCCATAGACGACGCCGAGCGTTACGAGCAGCATGCCAGCGGAGAGGGGGATGGCTCCGTGCCCGCCTTGCCCGCGCTGGTCTTGGAGGTTTGCCTCCAGTTTGTTGTGTGCCACGAGGACTCCCTTAGACATCCGGTTATCTGTCTAGGACAGATAATCTTTATGCCGTCTTTATACATACAAGAGCAGTTTGGCACATCAGGTTATTTTAGACAATAATCCTCAGCTGGGGATTATTCATGTACGTGGGGGCATTTCAAAGCAGGGGCTTTTAAGCACGTGTTGTCTGGGCGATGCCAGCCTTGGCGTTTGCGCGTTTGCCGGCGAGTTCGCAAAAAATCGCGCCGCCGATGATAAGCGCGGCGCCCATCAGGCGGACCGGTGTTATGGCTTCACCCAAAAGGGCGGCCGAGAACACGACCGCCGAAAGCGGCTCGAGGTAGCCGACGACGGCGACGGTCTGGACGGGCAGCTTGGCGACGGCGCTAAAGTAGAGCAGGCAACCAATGCCGGTGTTGACGACGCCGAGCATAGCGACGGCGCGCCAATCAATACTGGCGGCGACGCCGGCGGACAGGAACGAGGGAGCGCCCTGCGTGATGAGCGTGAGGACCAGTGCGGTCACAAAGGCGGCGCTCACCTGGAGCGCGGAGTTCTCGAGGCCCTCGATGTGCGGCGCACCCTTGCTGGCGATGACCATCCATGCATAGCAGAAGGCCGAGGCGATTCCACAGACGATGCCCGCAATGGGCATATTGCCGCCTAGACCTTGCGCTGCAATGAGAAAAGCGCCACAAGCAACGGCGACAAAGCCGGCGATTTTGCCGCCGGTCAGCTTTTCGCCAAAGATGAGCGGGGAGAGCGCCATGACAATGATGGGGCCGCAGTAGTACAGCAGCGAGGATACGCCGACGCCGATCGTCTGGTAGGCGCGGAACAGAAAAATCCAGCTGGCGCCCAGCGCAGCTCCCGAGAGGAGGAGGGCCGCGGCTTCGCGGGGACGAGATGGCGCCTGCAACTTATGGTGTTGGGTAGTGGCGAGGATGGTTACAAGCGAGAGGGCTCCCAAAAACGTGCGCAGCAGCACGATATCGGAGCTCGGCAGTGCGATAGCTGCGGCGATGATGCCGTTAGAGCCAAACAACAGTAATGCTGCTAAGTATGTAAACAGTCCGTTGTTCATGCGCTGACATCCCCTCTATATCCGAACATGTTCACTATGTGTGAACTGGCTTTAGAAGAAAAGCGAATATAATGCATGGAAAACATGACAAAAACTCATGCAAGGGTGGGGACGTGCCGTGGAGACCAATATCCAAAAGATGCAAGTGCTGCTCGAGACGGTGCGTGCCGGCAGCTTTACGCATGCTGCAGAGCGGCTGAGCTATTCGCAGTCGGGCGTGAGCCGCATGGTGGGCGACCTTGAGGCAGACTGGGGTTTTAAGGTGCTTGATCGCAGCCGAGAGGGCGTGGTGCTTTCTGCCGACGGGCGGCAGGTCATGCCGGCAGTCGAGGCGTTATGCGAAGAGTTTGGCCGCCTGCAGCGACGGGTGGATGAGATGCGTGGACTCATGCGCGGCAAAATCTGCATCGGTACGTTTTCGAGTGTGGCGACCCACGTGCTGCCGCCGGTGATTGCGCGCTTTCGCGCCGATCATCCGGATGTCGATTACGAGCTGCTGATGGGTGATTACTCCGAGATTGAGCAATGGGTGGCGGAAGGCCGCTGCGACCTGGGCTTTATCCCGCGTGAGCCCCGAGAAAACGGCATGGCATCGCGGTCTTTGGTGCGCGACGAGTTGATGGCGGTAGTGCCGGCAGATTCTTTGCTTGCCACGGCGGAGGTCGTTTCTCTTGCCGATTTAGCCAACGAGCAGTTTATCCTGCTGGAACGCGGTAGCGACGACGAGATTACGCCGCTGTTTCGCCGCGCGGGCCTGGCGG
>USNX01000095.1 GCA_900556205.1 uncultured Collinsella sp. | reverse complement strand
GAACGCCGAGCGCGACGAGGCCTGGCGCTACAAATCGTGCGAACGCAAAAACCGTTACGACACGCGCGCCGAGGCCGAGGCAGTTATGGCCGACTGCGAAAGCCGCGGGCGGCGCGGTTTGGCCTGCTACAAATGCGAATACTGCGGCGGCTGGCACCTGACGTCGCACCCTTGGAAATGATCTCGCGCATCCGCCTATGCTCGACAGGCTACGGGCGCGGCGGCACCAAGACATCGTAACGAACGGCCTTGCCCGCAAGTTGATAGCTCGGCTTAACACCGGCAAGCAGTGGCCCCTTCACCGGCCGCTTGATAACCAACTTGCGCGGGTGCACCGCAAGCGCAGCCTCAACCAGCGTCTCCTCATCGGCGCACGGCTGCTCCAGATGGTGCAAGAGTTGGAATTTCTTTTTAACCGCCGCGCTCTTGGTGCGTCCGGGAAACATGGGGTCCAGATACACCACGTCGGGAGCGGTGAGCTCGCCCCGCCCGATCAGCTCAGCTGTATGGTAAAGGCCGGCAATGCTGTCCTCGCCCGCATGTAAGCGCATGCGCGCCACGGCTGTCGCAAGCGCCGGATCATCTGCCGCGCGATCCAAAGCATCCTTGAGGAGCGCCGCGATCACGCAATCCTGCTCATACAGATCGACGGTAAAGCCCGCGGCCGCCAGCAGCAGCGAATCCTCGCCAAAGCCTGCCGTGGCGTCAATCGCCCATGGGCTCTCGATGCCTTTTGCGCGCGCAGCCTTTACCAGCAGTTCTTGCTGCAGACGGCCCTGCTTGAGCCGTGGAAGCATGCGGCCAAAATCGGCACGCAGCTCCATCGTGCCGTCGGTGAGTGTGAGGCCCTCGGACTTCCCGATCAGCTCAAGCCCCGCGGACCGAGCAACAGAAAAGGGATCGACGACGCCCATGGGTACTCCTTAGCAAGCAAAACGAATACGTGAGCGCCGTTTGTGTCGGCACCCAACCGTCCGCTATTGTCCCACATGCGACATGGCCCACAGCATCGCAATACAAAGCACCGCCATCAATCCCGTGCACACAGTAGCGATCACGGAATCACTCATGCGCCTTCCCAACGACCGCGCCTCACGTACCTGCTCTGCTCCGTACATCATGGTTCCTCCTTCGGTCTAGCTCTTACCATGGCCCCATCATCGCAGCGCCGCGCATACGCTGCCATCGATTTGGCTTACGCCCAGCTTTCCTTTTTGAAAGGTTGGACCGCACAGGCAAGAGACGCTTTCAAACGCATGCATCGCCCCGTTGAACTACAATGTGCTTCACCATATGTGCAGTACATTGGGTGCGCCAAGTTGGCGTACTCGTATCGAAAGGACCAGCCATGAGCTTCACTCGCAAGACTCTCAAAATCCTTGCTCTCATCTACTTTGTTTTGGGCATCGCCAGCCTCGTCACCGCCGGCGTCGGTATCGCCACGGGCGGTCTCGATTCCACGTACGGTTCGTACGCCACGCTCGCAGCGGTCGTGCTTATCGCCAAGGGTCTCGTCGACCTTGCTGCAGGCGTCGCCGGTGTCAAGGGCGCCAACAAGCCTTCGCAGGTGGACGGCGCGTTTAAGCTCGGTATTGTTGCCGCGGTCGCCACGCTTGCCCAAGCGGTGCTCACGCTTCCCGCGTTTGGCGGCGACGCCATCAACTTTGGCGCCTTTGTCATCGTGGTGTACGACCTGTTCTTTGTCCAGCAGGCACACGCCGTTAAGGCCGAGAACAAGGACCGCCTGTAAGCGCTCGCTTCTCATAACCTCTGCAGCCAAGCAACTAAAAAGGGCCGATCGCGCATCTCCGCGGTCGGCCCTTTACGTTTGCCCAGATAAAACCTACCAAAATAAACCTGTCCCTTTTTGGCAGGTTGTTAGCTGTGGCGGTACTCGGCGATGATGAAGTCGATGTCGGTTTGAAGGGTATCCAAATTTGCCAGGCGCTCTTTGTCGGCAGGGCGTGTGCGATAGTAGTACGGCGTCATCTGGAACACCGCCTCGATATCGGCCTGGGTCTGAAGCGTAATATTCGCAGATACCCGCTGCGTTCCGACTAACTCGAGCTCGGTGGTCTTCGGCAGCTTCTCATCGTTAAGGTACGGCGTGTCGTAGAGCACCTCCTTGAGCCCAAACAGATGACGGGCACCCGGCACCACGGTGTAGAGCGAACCCTCCGGCGCCAGCACGCGGGCAAACTCGCGCTCGTTAAAGGGAGCGAAGAGCTCGGTCACCATATCGAAGGCGCCATCGGCCACAGGGATGTCCTTCATGTTGGCCACGAAGTAGGTCGCATCGCCGCGCTTGGCCGCCAAGCGCACCATCTCTTTGCCCAGGTCGAAACCGTAAGCATCCACGCCCGGCACCGCGCCCATGGCGCTGGTGTAGTAGCCCTCGCCACAGCAAATATCGAGCAGCGTCATGGGGCCGTTCACAGACGCGGCGCGCCCAGACACCTGCTTGCGCGCCAACTCAACCATCGCATCGCGCAACGGCGCATAGTAACCGCAATTCAGAAAGTCACGGCGGCTGCGTGCCTGCGACTTGGGATCGCCCATAGAGTCGCCGCTCTTGGACGAGCGCAGTAGATATAGATAGCCCTCGCGCGCACGGTCAAACCGGTGTCCACCCGCGCACACAGCACCGCGCTCGTCGTCCACCAACGGCTCATGGCAAACGGGACACAACAACATGGCAACTCCTTAGCGCGAACAACACAACGCCCACCATTGTCGCACGCCTTCCCCACCTAGTCATTGGGGGACGTTCTTGAACGACTAGTCGTTTAAGAACGTCCCCAACGACTAGCCGATTAGGAGTATCATCATCTGCGCAAATAAGCACGGAAAAGCATATTAGAGATTGAGAGCGTATGGCTGATACCGCATCTAAGCACATTGACATGACCACCGGTTCGCTGTGGCGCAATATTCCCCTGTTCGCCTTCCCCGTGGCCGCCACGAGCATCTTGGAGCAGCTGTCGAACCTCATCGCCACGGTCATTATCGGTAACTTCTCGGGCGACCAGGGAACCCTCGCCATGGCGGCGGTCGGCTCCAATGTTCCGCTTACCAGTCTTATGCTCAACCTGTTTATCGGCATGTCGCTTGGCTCCAACGTGGTCATCGCCAATGCTATCGGCCGCAACGATCAGAACATGGTCAAACGCGCCGTCCATACCTCGATTCTTATGGCACTTGTGGGCTTTGTCGTCATCGCTCTGGGCGAGATCTTTGCCGAGCCCATGCTCGCCGCGCTCAACGTTCCCGCCGAGACTATGCCCCTCGCCTCGCTCTACCTGCGCGTCTTTTTGCTCAGCATGCCCTCGATCTTGCTCTACAACTTTGAGGCCGCGATCTTCCGCTCCGTCGGCATCACCCGCATGCCGCTGCAGGCGCTTGCCGTATCCACCGTCCTCAACATTGGTCTGGACCTCATCTTTGTCCCCGTACTCCACTGGGGCGTCGCGGGTGTCGCCATCGCCACCGCCATCGCCTACACCGTCAGCGCCACTACGCTCTTTATTCGCCTGCTCAAGACCGACTCCGTCGTCCGCGTCACCCTTCGCGACCTGGCTATCGACCCCGTCGCCCTCAAGCGCATCGTCAAGATCGGCCTGCCCGCCGGCATCCAAAGCGCCGTGTTTGCCGTCGCCAACATCATCATCCAGTCCGCCATCAACAGCTTGGGCACCGAGGTCATGGCGGCATCGAGCGCCGCCATGAGCCTGGAGTACGTGTGCTACAACCTGCTCAACAGCTTTAGCCAGGCTTGCACTACCTTTGTGGGACAAAACCACGGTGCCCGCCAGATCGGCCGCTGCACTAAAACGCTCAAGGTCTGCCTGGTCGAAGGCGGTATCGTTGCACTCACCACGATTATCGTTATTGTCGGCCTGGGGCGCGAGATCTTGTCGCTCTTTAACAGCGATCCCAACATCGTCTCGATCGGCTATATCCGCGTGTGTTCGATCTTCCCGGCGTATGCCTTTAGCATGTTCTACGAAAACATGTCAGGCTACCTGCGCGGCTTTGGTATCTCGCTCACGCCCGCCCTCATCACCATGATCTGCGTCTGCGGCATCCGCTTCTATTGGGTATTCTGCGTGTTCCCGCACTTCCGCACCTTTGCGAACATTATGATGGTCTACCCCATCAGCCTGGGCACCACGGCGTTCTTTATGGTCGTGGCGGTACTACTTTGCCACCCGGCACGCACCTATCGCGCCACCCAAGCCAAAGCGACAGCCCGCTAAACACCGCACTCAACACCACGCCAGTCATTAATTGACAATATGCGAGCTCATATAGTCGATAAAACGCCTCGTGGCGATAGGCATGGTATCCCAGCTACGCCAAGCTGCCACCACGTCGCGCGAGGGAGCATGCACGATGGGACGTACACGAATATCGGCCCGCATGCCCTCAACGGTACGACGATACAGCATACTCACGCCTAGGCCCTCCTCCACCATCGCCATGATGGTGTAGTCGTCGGTTACCTCACTCGTCACGTGTGGCGACAGCCCATGCGCCGCGAATGCATCGAGCACCAGGCTCTGTTCGCCCTCATCCAGCAGCACAAACGGCTCGGACGCCAGATCGGCAAGTGTCACCTTTTCCTTTGCCGTCAGCGGATGCGCGGTCGGCAACAATGCCACCAACTCGTCGTGATAGACCACGCGCTTCTCGAGCCCAGCGGTAAACCCGCGCGCCGTAAAGCAAAAGTCAACCACGCCATCGTGCACCCATTGAGCGTTGCGCGTGTAATCGCCCTGCTTGAGGGTAAAGCGTACGCCCGGGTGCAGCGCACCAAAGTCGCGGATCACACGCGGCAGCACGGTACGACTCACGTTGGTAAACGTCGCGATACGAATATCAGTCGAGGAGAGTCCCAGCAACTCCTGACGTTTGCCCTCAAGCTCGGCCTCGGCAGTTACGATCTGTCGCAGATACGGCAGATACTGCTTGCCATCGCGCGTAAGCGACACACCCTGCTTACCGCGCTCGATAAGCGTGGTACCCAGCTCGCGCTCGAGCGCCTTGACGGCCTGGCTCACCGCACTTTGCGTATAGCCCAGCTCGTCCGCCGCACGTTTCAGACTGCCGCAATCGACCACCATACATACAATCTGATACCGCGATGCCATCGTGCCTCCCCATCGATGTTGCCGTAAAACGTTTTGCCAGGGCTTTTTCTGTCAACATTAGCATTTCTTAATCATACTGAAGATACATTCGCTTTACTACATCCACATCTGGGAGCAGAATCCTTTTTGCGAAACCGTTCTGTAACAAAAGGAGTCCCATGGATCGCAAAAAAGCAATCGCGCTCTCATTTTCCGTTCCCGTCGCATGGGGCTTTTCGTATCCCCTTATGAAGATCGGCATGGACAGCATGAACGCCACGAGCATCGTCGCGCTGCGCTGCATCATCGCCTTTGCGGCTTGCCTGCTGCTCTTCCACAAGCACGCGTTGCGCATCAACCGTAACCTTATGGTCCGCGCCGCCATCATCGGCGCCATTATGGCAACCGAGCTCACCTGCATGTGCCTGGGCTCCAGCCTCACCTCCGCCTCCACCGCCGGCTTTTTGCAGAGCCTGACGGTCGTGATCGTGCCGTTTGCCAACGCCGCCCTGCTGCGT
>USNX01000094.1 GCA_900556205.1 uncultured Collinsella sp. | reverse complement strand
CCATGGTAGGAGGGGTTGGGCTCGGCGATCTGCGCATACTTGCCGCTCGCCTTCCAATCGAAGTTACCGCCGTCGACGATCACGCCGCCCAGCGAGGTGCCGTGGCCGCCGATGAACTTGGTTGCGGAGTGGACGACGATGTTGGCACCATGCTCCAGCGGACGGAACAGATACGGGGTGCCGAAGGTGTTGTCGACGACAACCGGCAGACCGTGCTTCTTGGCGATCTCGGAGATGGCGTCGATGTTGGGGATGTCGGAGTTGGGGTTGCCGAGCGTCTCGAGATAGATGACCGTGGTGTTGTCCTTGATGGCGCCCTCGACCTCTTCCAGGTTATGCGCATCGACGAAGGTGGTCTCGACGCCAAACTGGGAGAGCGTATGCTCCAGCAGGTTGTAGGAGCCACCGTAGATGGTCTTCTGGGCAACCACGTGGTCGCCGGCCTGAGCAAGAGCCTGCAGGGTATAGGTGATGGCAGCAGCACCGGAGGCGACGGCGAGACCTGCTACGCCACCCTCGAGTGCGGCGATACGGTCCTCGAAGACGCCCTGGGTGGAGTTGGTCAGACGGCCGTAGATGTTACCGGCATCGGCAAGACCAAAGCGGTCGGCGGCGTGCTGGGAGTTGCGGAACACATAGCTCGTGGTCTGGTAGATAGGCACGGCGCGAGAGTCGGATGCGGGATCGGCGCTCTCCTGGCCAACGTGAAGCTGCAGGGTATCGAAACCAAAGGTGTGCTCGGGGTTGTTGATGAACTGGCTCATGATGATCTCCTTGATCGAACAAAAATAAATAAATAAGAGAGAAGTAAGTCGCTGTCTCCTGATCACGCCGACGGGCGCAAACAGGAGCCCGGCATTCGTCTTGGTAAGCAATTCATATGCGGGCCTCCTTTCGCATCCCGGTTCCGTGGTTGGCTTAATTACCTACCTGCTTTGTGTGTTTTGAATAGTACGAGCATTGTTCCCCTCGGTCAATCACTTAAAAGCGCTAACCTGTTATCGGTTTTATAGATAGCAATCGAAAGGATGACGTCGATGACCCTTCAGCAGCTTCGTTTTCTGATTGCCGTGGCAGAGTCCGGCTCAATTAACGCCGCAGCTCAGCGCCTCTATACCGCTCAGTCCAACATATCAAACGCCGTCAAAAGCCTGGAACAGGAGCTCCATCTGGAGATCTTTACGCGCTCCAGCCGCGGCGTCACGCTCACCAACGACGGCACCGAGCTTTTGGGCTATGCGCGCCAGGTCGTAGAGCAGGCCGACATGCTCGAGGCGCGCTACGAGGACGGCGGCACCCCGCAAGCCCGCCTCGCCATTTCCGCCCAGCATTACGCCTTTTCGGTCGAGGCCTTCGTCAACGTCGTCGAGCGCTGCCGGGACGACAAGTTCGAGTTCATCATGCGCGAGACCACCACGTCGCAGATCATCGATGACGTCCGCGCGTTTCGCAGCGACATTGGCATCCTCTATCTGGACGACTTTAACAATCGTGTCCTACAGAAAGCCTTTACCGATGCCCGAGCAAGCTTCCATCACCTCTTTGATGCAAAGGTCCACGTGTTCGTAAGTGAGCGCCACCCGCTTGCCCGCCGCCCGCAGCTGTCCCTTGCCGACCTTACGCCCTATACGCGCTACAGCTTTGAGCAGGGAACCTCAAACTCCTTCTATTACGCCGAGGAGCCGTTTAGCTACATCCCCTGCGATCGCAACATTCGAGTCTCTGACCGCGGCACGCTCACCAACCTGCTGATCACCTCGAACGGCTACACGCTCTCCACCGGCGTGCTCTCAAACGAAATGCAATGGGGCATGGCATCGATTCCGCTGGCAGATGCCCCGACGATGCACGTAGGCTATATCATGCACGATGAACGCAAGCCCTCTCCCCTGTTGCAGCAATACCTCGACGAGCTCGACCGCATCATCCAAGAAAACCAGCCATCAGAGGACGGGGTAGATATGGTAGATTGCTAGCCCTCGGCGAACGCGGCGCTACAATGGTCACTCACACGAAACGTACCCAACGAAAGGAACCATGTGAAGGTCATCATCTATACCGACGGCTCGGCCCGATCAAATCCGGGACGCGGCGGATACGGCGCCGTGCTCAAATACACCAACCCCGCCGGCAAGACCTTCACCTCCGAGCTTTCGCGCGGCTACGCCAAGACCACCAACAACCGCATGGAGCTCATGGCGGTCATCGTGGCGCTCGAGGCACTTAACCGCCCCTGCGAGGTCGAGGTCCATTCCGATTCGCAGTACGTCGTCAACGCCTTTAACAAGCACTGGATCGACGGCTGGAAAAAGCGCGGATGGAAAACCGCCAACAAGCAGCCCGTTAAGAACCGCGACCTGTGGGAGCGCCTGCTTGCCGCCAAAAGCAAGCATAAGGTGGAGTTCATCTGGGTTAAGGGACATGCCGGCCACGAGCTCAACGAGCGCTGCGACGAGCTCGCCACCACGGCGGCCGACGGCAGCAACCTCGATATCGACACCGGCTTTAACGAGAGCGACCTGTAATAGCGTTTTCGCGCAGCTTTATATCCCCACGCGCTACACTCATCTTGTAGACCAAACAACGCAAGGGGGACGTATGCTGCGCATCGCGACCATCGGCACATCCATGATCACCGACGACTTTATCCAAGTCGTCAACGCCAACGACCAAGCCGCGTTTGTGGGCACGCTTTCACGCGACGCCAATCGCGGTACTACCTTTACCGCCGAGCGCGGTGGTGAGCGTAACTTCACCGCACTTGACGAGCTCGCGTCCGCCGCCGACGTCGACGCCGTCTATATCGGCAGCCCTAACGCACTTCACTACGAGCAGGCCCTTGCCTGCATCGCCGGCGGCAAGCACGTCATCGTCGAGAAACCCTTCTGCGCCACCGAAGCGCAGGCGCTGGAAGTCTTCCGCGCTGCCGAGGCAGCAGGTGTCGTGGCCCTCGAGGCCATGCGTCCCCTCCACGATCCCGCCTTCCACGCCATCGAGGACGCCCTGGGCGAGATCGCCCCCATCCGCCGCGCCTCATTGCGCTTTGGCAAGTATTCCTCGCGCTACAACGAGATTCTCGCGGGACGCGCCACCAATATCTTCGACTGCAATATGGCATCGGGTTCCCTCATGGACATTGGCGTCTACGCCGTCGAGCCCATGGTCGAGATTTTCGGCATGCCCTCCGGCCTTACGAGCATGACTACTCTGCTCGACCCCACCACGCGACAGCTCACGCACGGCCCCATCGACGGCTGCGGTTCCATCCTCGCCAGCTACGGCGGAGGCCGCATCTCCGTCGAGCTCGCGCACTCCAAAATTACGAATGACCTGCTGCCCTCGCAGATCGAAGGCGAGCGTGGCACTATCCAGATCGACCATCTGTCCACGCCCCGCAACGTCCGCATCGACTATCGCGGCGATGTCGTACGCGGCTCGGCGACCGAGGCACCGCGCGAACAGGGCGACAACGGCCGCGTGCTCGACCTGCCCAAATCGAGCAACACTATGGAATACGAACTCACAGACTTTATCACCGCCATCGACGGCATCGATAACGTTAAGGAAGAGATTTGGGAGACCCCGGCGGGACGCCACGAGCTTGGCCACTACCGCGATGTCACGCTCGTCTCACTGCGCATCATGGATGCCGTGCGCCAGCAGGCCGGCATTACCTTCCCGGCCGACGCAGGCAAGCAGGCATAGCGATGGGCCTCTTCGATACGTTCTTCTCCAGCGTCACCGGCGGCAGTCGAGAGCCTCAAAAACCATCAAACGTCGAGCTCGAGCTGCGCCGCAGGCTTACCGTACTCGCAAGCGACGAGGCCACTCAAGACACTCCCCTGCGCTATTTCCTGCGCTGGGCGGGGCAAGTCCAAGGCGTTGGTTTTCGCTTTACCAACACCAACCTCGCACAGGCACGCGCACTCACCGGCTGGGTGCGTAACATGGAAGACGGCTCAGTCGAGATGGAGATACAGGGAACTCCGGCAAACGTCCTATCTCATCTCGAGGCGCTTCATGCCTCCTACGAGCGCATGGGAACGCGTTTTCGCCTTGTAGACGCCCAGGCCCGAGCCCCACTTGCCAATGAAGACGGTTTCAGTCCTCATTATTAGTATTGTGTGCTAAATACGGTATCATTTACCTACGACCGTTAATAGAAAAGAGGCGAGGCGCATGGCGGTGCAAAGAAGGAATACCAAGCAGCGAAAGCTGGTTCTTGACGCCGTGCGCCAAAGCTATAACCATCCCACCGCCGACGAAATCTACAACGCCGTGCGCGAACAGGATGACAAGATCAGCCGCGGCACGGTCTACCGCAACCTCAATCTCTTGGCAGATGCCGGCGAGATTCTCTCCATCAAGACGCCGGGCGGCAGCCGCTTCGATCGCACGATCGAGCCGCATGCGCATATCATCTGCACCTCGTGCAGCCGCGTCATCGACGTACCGCTCCCCTTCGATGCCCAGCTCGACGCCAAGGCGTCCGAGCAAATCGGCTGGCACGTCACGTCGCACTACACCATCTTCGAGGGTCTCTGCCCCGACTGTAGGTAGATGTTTGGAACATGCCTTAAAATCCACCTTTCCGCACTTTGCAGCAAAAAGTAGATTTCTAGACATGTCCCAAATGTCTACTCAGCAAGTAGACGACGCAGCTCTTCTTCGACCGTGCGCACGTAGCGGACGCGGTCGTTGATGCCACGCATAGAGGGGTTGCAGCTCTCCATCAGATAGGGATGGCCCACGACGTTGAGCATGTCGCGATCGTTTTCGTTATCGCCAAACGCCATCATCTCATCGGGCGAAATACCCAGGGCACGACCGTAATCGGCAAGCGCGGAGCCCTTGCCCGAACCGAAACCGATAAAGTCCGTCCATTCGGTTCCCGACGTCATCACGTCAACACGGTCGCTAAAGAGGCGCTCAAAATACTCCAGGGCCGCCGGCTGATCCACCTCGGGCGTCTGGAAGGCAATCTTAATGACGTCCTCGTCGATGTCCTCGGGGCGGTCGACCACCGCCACATCGCAGTGGACCTCATAGCGCAAATGATCGACGAACGCATCGTTGCCGCTCATGGTGTAGAGGTGTCCCTCACACGAAAGGGTCACGTCGGCATGGGGATACGCAACCACGGCATTCGCGATATCCATAGCAAGGCTACGCTCCATGGAACGCTTGACAACGGCACGTCCCTCGCTCATCACCAGGGCTCCGTTTTCGCATACATAGGCGAGCTCATCGGCCACCGGGGCAAACAGATAGCGCAAACTCGCGTACTGACGGCCACTCGCCGGCATAAACACAACGCCACGACGGTGCAACTCACGAATAAGCTCAAACGCCTCGGGACGCGGCTCACGCTCCCCCGGATGCAGCAACGTGCCGTCCAAATCGCAGGCGATCAGCTTGATTCCCTCAAGACCCATATGCTTCCCCCAAAGCATCTCATCAACAGCGAGACGGACTTTGAATGGCCATCCCTCAAAGTCCGTCCCATGTCATCGGCGCTTAATCACGCGCCTTCTTTACGATTGTAAAGTCCGGAGCCATACTCACAACGACATCCGCCGCACTCGACGCAAAGCGCCGGCCCGCATCGAGTTCACGGGTAACCACCGAGAGCCGAACACCCTCGACGCCCC
>USNX01000093.1 GCA_900556205.1 uncultured Collinsella sp. | reverse complement strand
CAACATCATTAACCTCATCGACGGCCTCGACGGCTTGGCCACGGGCATCTGCGGCATCGCGTCGTTCACCATGTTTTCGATGGCCGTTCTCTCGGGCCGCATTGACGCCGCCGCGCTCTCCATTGCGCTCTTTGGCGCCTGTCTGGCCTTTTTGCGCTACAACTTCAACCCCGCAAGCATCTTCTTGGGCGACTCGGGGTCGCTGCTTCTGGGCTTTGCACTGGGCTCCATCTCGCTGCTCAACGTGAGCCGCACCGCCGCACTCACCTCGCTTATCATTCCGCTCATCGTTGCCGGCGTGCCCATCATCGACACGTTCAGCGCCATCGTGCGCCGCAAGCGCGCCCACATTAGTATCGGGCAGGCCGACAAGGGCCACATCCACCACCGCCTGATCCAAGAAGGCTACAACCAAAAACAGGCCGTGCTGCTCATCTATGCCTGGTGCATCATGCTTTCGGCCGGCGCCGCCGCGATTAACCAGGTCGAGGTGCCCCTGCGCGTGCTCATCTTCACCGTGCTCGCCATTGGCTCGGCGGCCTTTGCCAAGCATCTACATCTTTTTGAGCCCGTGCTGCGCCACCATTACAACAAGCGTACGCACGAGGACGAGCTCATCACCCCCGACGACCCCGCCTTTAAGCAGGAGGAGCGGGCAGCCGAGGAGCGCAAAGAAGAGCGCCACCACAAGCTCTAGGGCAAGCTGCCGAGGATGTGCCAAGGCACCGTTAGCCAAGCACGGCCGCGCCGCACCCATCGCACATGCCGCACCACGCGCGTCCCTCTCCCGCCCCTCGCCTACTTACGCACCGCCCCTCCAATAAACGCGTTATCATCTTGACCCATGAACATACGTTAGGAGCAATCATGCCAAACGAGAACAGCTACGAAGTCGCGCTGCAAAAGAGCAACGCCATTCGCGAGGGCCTGGCCAAGACGCCCGAGAAGTTCACCATGCTCACCGGCGACCGCCCCACCGGCCGTCTGCACCTGGGCCACTACTTCGGCACCCTCAAGGGCCGTGTTGAGCTGCAGAACATGGGCGCCAAGACCAACGTGCTCATCGCCGACTACCAGGTCATCACTGACCGCGACACGACCGAGCACATCCAGGACAACGTGTACAACATGGTCATGGACTACCTTGCCTGCGGTATCGACCCCGACAAGACCATGATCTACGCGCACTCCGCCGTACCCGCCGCCAACCAGCTCATGCTGCCGTTCCTATCGCTGGTGTCCGAGGCCGAGCTGGCGCGCAACCCCACGGTAAAGGCCGAGATGGAGGCCTCGGGCCACGAGCTCACCGGCCTTCTGCTCACCTACCCGGTACATCAGGCCTGCGATATTCTGTTCTGCAAGGGCAACGTGGTGCCCGTCGGTCGCGACCAGCTGCCGCACATCGAGCTTACCCGCACCATCGCACGCCGCTTTAACAACCGCTACGGCAAGGTATTTCCCGAGGTCGAGGCACTGCTGTCCGAGACCCCGCTACTGCCCGGCCTTGACGGTCGCAAGATGAGCAAGAGCTACGGCAACGCCATCAACATCTCGATGACCGCTGAGGAGACGGCCAAGCGCATCAAGAAGAGCCAGACCGACTCTGAGCGCATGATCACGTTCGATCCCGAGAACCGCCCCGGCGTGTCCGGTTTGCTTTCGACGGCCGCCATCTGCACCGGTCGCTCCGAGGTCGAAATTGCCGAGGAGATTGGCATGGGCGGCTCCGGCCAGCTCAAGAAGTACGTGACCGAGGCCGTCAACGAGTACTTCGCACCTATCCGCGAGCGTCGTCAGCGCTACGAGAACGATCTGGATTACGTGAAGGACGTGCTGCACGAGGGCAACCGTCGCGCCAACGAGATCGCCGAGCAGACCCTGGCAGAGGTTCAGGACGCCATGGGCATGGTGTACTAGACCGATCTGCTGGCTTGAGCTTTCGATTGCTTTAGGGCGGGCGCTACGGCGTCCGCCTTTTTTGATGCCCGACCTGTTCGGCTCCGCCCATCGCACTCCCCCGACAAACAGGAACAGGCCCGCCGGCAGTTAGTTGCCAGCGGGCCTGTTCCCGAAGTACACCGTTGAATCGCACAGAGGGGAGGAATGCGAATCAAACTCAACAGGGCAGGCTTTTTCATCGCCTATTGCCTGCTCCGTTGCTGAATACAATATAGTTCACCGTGGTTTACTTTCTAGCGTCAATATGCTCCGCCATAGCTTCTCCATAAGTTAGCCCCGGTAAACCTGCAACAGAAAACCACCACAAAGGGAACAGGCACCTTTGTGGTGGTTCTGGCCACGGCAGAGCTGTTAGAGTCCGGCAGGCCAACGACAGACGGCCAAGTCGACGTGCATGTCGTCCTTAAACGCCACACCCTCCCCTAGCAAAAGCTCACGTTGAGCATCGGGACCGCCAAAAGCAAAACCCTCCCATATGCGCCCGTCGGCAAACACCACGCGGTGACAGGGAATCTCGCCGGGGCGCGGATTGCTATGCAGGGCATACCCCACATACCGCGCACTTCGTGGTCGACCGGCAAGCAGTGCCACCTGACCATACGTGGCGACCATCCCCTCGGGGATCTGCTCGACCACCTCGTACACCCGTTCAAAAAAGCCCTCAGACGCCATTGCTCGCTCCCTTCCACCCGGAAAAGCATAAACCACCACAAAGGGGACAGGCACCTTTGTGGTGGTTTATGGCAGGTCGGTTAGTTGGCGGGCTGGAAGAAGGCTACGGCTACGGCGCCAGGGCCTACGTGGGTACCGATGGTGGCGCCGATAGTGTGGATGGGCAGCTCACCCTCGGCATGGCCGGCCCACAACGCGGCACTGTCCTCGATATACTTCTTGAGCACCGCATCCGAAAGACCCGTATAGCCGAGCGCCAGCGGCATGGAAAAGTCGATGCCGCCCGCCTTTTCGACCTTTTGGTTCAGCAGGTTGCGGCCGTTCTTGGAACCGCGCGCCTTGCCCAGCTGCACGATCAGACCGTCCTCGACAGCCACCACAGGCTTTACGTTGAGCAGCGTGCCCACGGCGCCGGCCGCAGCAGACAGACGACCGCCGCGCACCAGGTACTCCAGCGTCTCGAGCAGGCCGATGACGACCACGCGGTCACGGACGGCCTCGACGGCCGCCGCGATCTGGGCCGCACTACGGCCCTCATCCACCAGGCGCAGGGCATACTCGACCAGGACACGCTCGCCCAGAGTGACGTTATTGCTATCCACCACGTACACGTCGCCGCCCGGCGCCTCGGCAAGTGCGGTACGGGCACTCTGATTGGTGCCTGATAGCTTAGCGCCCACGGTAATAATCACAGCCTCATCGCCGGCTTCACGAACCTTGGCAATCGCCTGCGAAAACGCGTACGGGTTGACCTGGCCGGTCTTGGGCAGCTCATCGCGCTCCACGAGCATCTCGTAAAAGCGCTGGTGATCGATGTCGATGCCATCCATGTACACATCGGTGCCAAAGGTGACGGACAGCGGCAAAACGGCCAGTGCTGGGTGCTCGGCCGGCGACATATCGCTTGCGGAATCGGTAATAATGCGGACGGACATAGCGAATCCTTTCTTGCGCAGGTCCCGCGCAGGGAATTTTGACAGCAAGGCCCCGGCACGGTATACGCGCTCAAACAGGACTATGCAGTTGTTAATTGGAAGCAAAAGCCTTGGCGGCCCTACAGCTCGCGCAGGGTGTTGAGAATCGTGCGCAGCGACGCATACATCTGCTCGCGCTGCTCCACACCCATAGCCTTACCGGTGGTATCGAGCACCTCGCGAATGATGCGGTCCGCTTCGCTCATGCTCTCGCCGCCCAGAGCGGTCAGGCGCACCGGAGCACGATACTTAACGGCGGCATCGCCCGAATCGTCGACCTCGACGTAGCCGCCCTCCTCCAGATGCGCGAGCGTACGCGAGACGGCGGCGCGGGTCACGCCTGCCATGCGAGCCAGGTCAGCGCCAGTCAGGCCGTCCTTGCTGCGCTCAAGATAGTAAAGGCACATAACGTCGGAGCCCTTGAGGCCCAGCCTTGCGCCCTCGGATGTCTTAATGCGCTGAATCTCCTTGTAGAGCCCGCTGATCAGTCCGACAAAGTCCTCGAAACGTGTCTCGTCGTTCTGCTGCATGGGAGACGACCGCCTTTCGCTTGCATAATGCTTACGGGTAAACATCTTAGTCGCATAAGGCGACACCCGTACCCAAATACCCCATTTGTTAACCCATCAACATAAAAACCACCACAAAGGGGACAGGCACCTTTGTGGTGGTTTTGACCGGCGAACATGATCCGCAGGCGTCGCTACAGCTCCACGCAGGGATTGTCGCGGGTCACAAGCGTCTTAACGACAACCGTCGCTCCCAGATAGCGCTCGAGCAGCTCGGCTAAGCGATCGATCGCGGCCTGGCAATCCCCCATCCGCTCGGGCTCCACGCACTCAATCGCCAGGAACGCATCGGCCGAATCATCGGACAGCGCCGTGCGAACGCCGTCGCGCCAGTTCCAGCAGCGGCACACAGCGCCCGCATCGTCGATGTAGGCGAGCTCGCCGGGCAGCGTCGGATCGTCCGCCTCCTCGCCAAGCGGCAAGAACGCATCGCCACCATCGGTCACCTTCAAGCGAAGATCTCCCTCAATCGCATGCAGGTCCTCGCCGCCAACGGGCAGCGCATAAGTCAACGAAATCGTGTTGTAGATATCCACCGCCGGTGTGATGTGGCCGACCGGCTTGCCTTTGAGCACGCGCTTGAGCAGGTTCTCAACTGAGCAACGCGCGCCCTTCTTGGTCTTGAACAGGCGATACGCCTCGCGCCATGCCTTAACCGGCGCGTTCTCGCTGATAGTGTCGCTGGTCAGATGACGCTCCGCATCGATATTGGCGCGGTCGAGAAACGCCGCAATCGCATCCACGTCCTCTTGAGGAATCTGAGCCGTGGGCTTCATGCCCTCCACGACCACAACACCGACCGCTGCCTGCGGAAACAGCTCCCAGAATGAATCCTCGGCAATAAAGCTCTTCATACGCTCTCCCTTCATTGTGCGCGCCCGAGTGAGGGCGCCTAAACAAAAAGCGCCCTTACAACGGCCACCTTCAAAGTCCTACGGTGCCGTCACAAGAACGCTTGCGCTGTCCCCATCCGGAGAAGGGGACGATATGTCAGGCGTATTGTAACCCGAGTCATCCACGTGAGCAAAACCACCACAAAGGTGCCTGTCCCCTTTGTGGTGGATATGGACTCACGGCGAAGCTAGTGGCGGAGTCCCAGCAGGCCGCGGCCGCGATGACGGGCGTCGGCGTGTACTTGAGCGTGCGGACCGGCGGCTTTGACGGACTCGGGCAGGTGCGAGTACTTCTTCTCGAAGTTCTCCTCGAACATCACCGCCAGGTTGTGCGCGGCCTCGTCATAGCGCGCGGTGCTCTGCCAGTATTGGCGCGGCACCAGGATGCCATCGGGCACGCCGTGGCACGTCGTGGGAATGTCGACGTTAAAGATGTCGTCGTGCACGAACTCGCTGTCCTCGATGGTGCCGTCGAGGGCGCGCGCGACCAGCGAGCGCGTGTAGGCCAGCTCGATGCGATGGCCCACGCCGTAGCCGCCGCCAATCCAGCCGGTGTTGACCAGGTACACGCGCGTACGACCGTCGGCGATACGCTCGCCGAGCATCTTGGCATAGAC
>USNX01000092.1 GCA_900556205.1 uncultured Collinsella sp. | reverse complement strand
GGCCATGATTGTTGCCGAGGCCGCCTGCGCGCCCGATGACACCATGTGCAACATGCCGTTTGAGGTGACGCCCGAGATGGTCGCAAACGCCATCCTGGGTGCCGACGCGCTGGGCCACTACTATCTTATGGATGAGTAAATCAAGCTAAGGAAGGGGCAAAGCCAGCAGATGGCTTTGCCCCTTTTTGCTATGGTGCAAAGGGGCCAGGTTACTTTGTACCAAAGAGGGCGGGGTAGGCCTGCGATGAGGTTTTGCCCCGCCCTCGTTTGCCTACAGCTCGCAAACGTTCTGCGCGCGGCCTTCAACGTAGGCGACGACGTTGTCGAACTCGATCCTGGCGCGGCGCTGCATGGCCTCGTGCGTAAGGAAGCCCACATGCGGCGTGAAGATGCAGTTCTTGGCGTTGATGAGCGCGTAGTCGGCGGGGATGGGCGGCTCCATATCAAAGGCGTCGATGCCGGCACCGGCGAGCTTGTCGTCGCTGAGTGCCTGGGCAAGGGCGTTATTGTCCACGATGGCGCCACGGGCGCAGTTGATAAACACGGCGCCGTCCTTCATCTGAGCGAACTGCTCGGCGCCAAAGCTCTTGCGCGTGGTGTCGTTGTTGGGCAGGTGCAGGCTCACGATGTCGGACTCGGCAAGCAGCTGCTCGAGCGAGACTTGCTCAATGCCCGCCTCGGCAGCCTCGGGATGTTCGTGACGGGCATAGCCTAGCACACGGGCACCAAAGGCCTTAAAGAGTCGAGCCGTGGCGCAGCCGATCTTGCCGCAACCCACAATACCCACGGTCTTGCCGCAGATCTCGGTGCCCATAAGGCCGGCGCTCGTCTTGCCGGTGCGGACGGCGGCATCGGCGGCGCTCACCTTGCGCAACACGTCGATGGCCAGGCCGAGGGTAAGCTCGGCGACCGAAACGTCGGAGTAGCCGGCGCAGTTGCGAACTTCAACACCGCGCTCACGGCAGGCGGAAAGCCCCACGTGGTCGATGCCCGTAAAGGCGACGGCGATCATCTTGAGCGCGTCGGCGCCGGCGACGACCTCGGCGGGGTAGGGGTTGTTGGCGATCATGACGACCTCGGCGCCCTCGCTGCGTCGAGCGAGCTCGGCCGGATCGGTTGTTTTGGTATCGAAATAGACAAACTCGTGTCCGGCGTCCTTAAGGGGTGCGGAGAGCCTGTCGATGGTCTGCTCGGGTACTCCCAACGGTTCGATCAGGGCAATCTTCATCTTGTGACTCCTCAATAAACCTAGGCGATTAGGCTGGCAATAAATTGTAGGTCTATTTGCCGCAAAGATGCGCCGCGTGTAATTTGCCCGAGGTGTGGGCCGATAGCGTATCATTATCTCTTGCTTGTTTGCACTGCTCAGGGAGGGGCCGCGCATGGCGCAGGAACACGATCTGTTTGATGACATTATCGAGATCAGCAAAGGTTTCGATTTTCTTAAAAACCCGCTTGGCGGTGTGACCGACGCGCTCGATCCGTCGGCGCCGCAGTGGAACCCTGCCGATTATAAGGAGCGTCCGCGCGGAAACACCATTCCGTGCCTGACCTGCAAAAACGAAAAGAGCGGCTGCACCGCGTGCATGGACGTGTGCCCGGTCAACGCTATCGAGGTCGAGGAAGACGCCATCGAGATTCTCGACTCCTGTCGCAAGTGCGGCCTGTGCGCCGCTGCCTGCCCGACGGAGGCGATCATCTCTCCGCGCCTTGCACCCAAAAACGTCTACGACGACATTGTCTCGGCGGCTACGAGCCACGAGACCGCCTACGTCACCTGCACGCGTGCCCTTAAGCGCATGCCGCGCGAGAACGAGGTCGTCGTCGCCTGCGTGGGCGATATTACGGCAGAGACTTGGTTTTCGGTACTGGCCGACTATCCCAACGTGAGTGTGTACCTGCCGTTGGGCGTGTGCGATAAATGCCGCAACACCGGCGGTGAGGACATTCTGGGCGAGGCGATTGCGAAGGCCGAGGAGTGGTCCGGCACGGGTATGGGCCTGGAGGTCGACCCCAAGAGCCTCAAATGCCATAAGCGTCGCGAGTACGAGCGCAAGGAGTACATGGATAAGATTGCCCGTACCACGGGTCTAACCGTGACCAAGCTCAATCCAGCGACGGCGGCGCTGGCCTCGGTGACGCAAAAGCTCAAGGCCCATCGCCATCAGATTACCCAGCTGGAGCGCACGCTCAACACCATGTGCGGCACCACGACGACCAAGCGTCGCCGTTCGCTCACCCATGGGCGGCAGCTGGTGCTCTCGACATTGCAAAACCACCCCGAGCTTGCCCAGAACATGCAGGTGAGCACGCCGGAGTGCGATTTTGACAAGTGCACGTCGTGTGGTGAGTGTGTCAATGTATGCCCTACGTTCGCCTGCGATCTGGTGGGAAGTGGCCGCTTTGCGTTGGAGTCCACGTATTGCCTAGGTTGCGGGGCCTGCGTCAAGGTGTGTCCCGAGCATGCGCTTAAGTTGGTTGAGCATGATGCATCCAACCTGGTCGTCGTCGATCCCGAGGCCGAGGAAAAGGCCGCTCAGAAGGCCAAGGCCCACGAGGAGGCCGAGAAGGTCAAGGCCGAGGCAAAGGCCAAGCTCGATAAGATGCTCGACCAAGTGGAGAAGCTCGCGGACTAGCCAGCGACCCCAATCTCTGCTTCATTTGCGCCGCCGCGGTGTCCGGATTCGCCCGGATGCTGCGGCGGCGCTATACTTATGCAGTTTGAAGTACCTGTACCAAAAGGAGCTGTCGTGTCCCTTTCCATCGGTATCGTGGGCCTGCCCAACGTGGGCAAGTCGACGCTGTTCACCGCGCTTACCAAAAAGACCGGCCTTGCCGCCAACTACCCGTTCGCCACGATCGACCCCAACGTGGGTATCGTCGATGTGCCCGATAGCCGCCTGCAAAAGCTTGCCGACATCGTCAACCCGGGCCGCATTGTGCCGGCGACGGTCGAGTTCGTCGACATCGCAGGCCTGGTGAAGGGCGCCAACGAGGGCGAGGGCCTGGGCAACCAGTTCTTGGCAAACATCCGCGAGACCGATGCTATCTGCGAGGTCGTGCGCTACTTTAAGGACCCCAACGTCATGCGTGAGGTGGGCCGCACGGGCGAGTTCGTCGATCCCGCCGGCGATGCCGACACCATCATGACCGAGCTCATCCTGGCCGACATGGGCACGCTCGAGAAGCAGCTGCCCAAGCTCGAGAAGGAGGCCAAGCGCGACAAGGAGCTCATGCCCAAGTTCGAGGTGGCCAAGCGTCTGCTTGCTTGGCTCAACGAGGGCAAGCGCGCCGCGTCCATGGAGATGACCGACGAGGAGCGTGCCGCCGCCAAGGGCCTTTTCCTGCTCACCATGAAGCCCATCCTGTACGTGGCCAACGTGGACGAGGATATGCTCAACGACGATCTGGCGCCCATCGATGGCGTCAAGCCGTTGCCCATCTGCGCCAAGATCGAGGCCGAGCTTTCCGAGCTCGATCCCGAGGACGCCGCCGACTACTTGGAGAGCCTGGGCTTGGAGCAGCCCGGCCTGGACGTGCTCGCGCAGGCCGCCTACAAGCTGCTTGGCCTGCAGTCGTTCTTTACGGCCGGCGAGATGGAGGTCAAGGCCTGGACGGTGCGTCAGGGCGCGACCGCCCCGCAGGCCGCCGGCGTCATCCACACCGACTTTGAGCGCGGCTTTATTAAGGCCGAGGTCATTGGTTACGACGACTACATCGAGCTCGGCGGTGGGCAGGGCGCCAAGGCTGCCGGCAAGCTGCGTATTGAGGGCAAGGACTATGTCATGGCCGATGGCGACGTCGTGCACTTCCGCTTTAACGTGTAAGGACGACGCGCATGTTTAAATATGGCAAAAAAGCTGGCTACATGGGTATTGCGCTGCTCGTACTTGCGGTGATTCCGCTGGTGGTTGCAGCGTTCGTAATCCCCAACATTGGCCCCGAGGTGGCAACAAAGTTTAATGCCGCCGGCGAGGTGACGCGCTGGGGCAAGAGCTACGAGTTGCTGGCACTGCCGGTGCTCAACCTGCTGCTGAGCGTGGCGACGTACTTTACGGCGGGACGCCAGGCTAAAAACAATGATGACTCCGCCGCCATGGCGCGCATCGTGTGCGAGCGCTACCTGCGCAACGGTTGCATCACGGGTGTGTTCCTCAACGTGATCAACGTTTACTTTATGTACTCGGCGATTACCGGAACGGGCTTTGGCTTTGGTTTCTAGCTTGTCCTTTTAGGCAACGAGCCTGCAAGCATATTCGATGGCTGCTGCGAGGCCGCCGCTCGATCGTGGTTGAAAGACTACATCGGCGGCGGCCTCGTTTTCGTATCCGGCACCGCGAAGGGCGAGCGCGATACCGGCTTCCAGGAGAAGGGGCAGACCGCGTTGGCTGGTTGCGATCACGGCAGCCTGATTGAGCGAGCAGCTGTGCGCTTGGCATTGGATGGCAAGTTCACCTTGCGCCGGACAAGGGACCAAAACGGCGGCGACGCGATTTGATAGCAATGCAAATGCCGTGCGCTCATCGGGCGAAAGGCATTCTGCTTCAACGACGACGAGCTTGGGCGGTGCGCAGTTTTTGCGAAGCGTGGCTCGGTACATGCGGACCGAAGAACCCGACATAGAAAACTCCTGTGTATTCGGCAAAACGTAAACTATAGTTTACGTTTATGTTCGGCTCCATTTCAAACTCGGCTGCATGGACGAACGTACGAAACAGATTCTTGGCAGGCGGGTCGAAGAGACACGCAGGGACCTTGGTATCTCCAAGGTTGATTTTTGTGTGGCAACAGGAATCAGCCGACCCTACCTCGACCGAATCGAAGATGGGACGGCAAATTTCACGCTCAAGGTTCTATTTAAGATCGCGCCCGCACTTGGCATGACGGTGTCAGAACTTCTCGAGGGTATCGAATAGGGGATACCCGTCGACAACCGAATTACGCCATCGGGATGCGGTCGTGGTTGACTTGGCTGTAGAACAGGCGCTGAATCTCGGCCGCATCGCGTGACTGGCCGAGCGCCCACATGGTTTTGGCCACGAGCGTCTCGGTTGTCATATCGTCGCCGCGCAAAATACCCGGATGATCAGCGTAGGCGCGGCCGACCTCATAAACACCTAGGTCAAGGCCTTCCTCGGGGACCTGCGTGGTCATAACGACGGTGCGGCCCGAATCGACCCAGCGGAAAATCGCCTCCTGGAATGACTCGCCGGACTCGCCAAACTCGGGAATACCGCCAATGCCAAAGGTCTCCAGGATTACAGCATCGTAGCTATCGGCAAGGGCGTCGAGGATACCCGGGTTTACGCCGGGCGTAAGCTTGAGTACAAACACGCGCGGATCGATGCTGTCGTAGAAACGCACCGGGTTTTCGCCCTGATGCGTGCCGTGAAGCCCGTTGCGCACGATGCGGTCGTTGCGAATATAGGCGATGGGCGGATAGTTGACGCTGATGAATGCGTTAAAGCTCATGGTGCGCTGCTTGCGGGCGCGCGTGCCGGCAATGGCGACGCCGCCAAACACGATCGAGACGTCGTGCGAGTGCTCGTCGAGCGCATAGAGCAGGCTCTGGTACAGGTTGAGCTTGGCGTCGGTAAAGGGATTGCCCATGGGCTTTTGCGAGCCGGTGAGCACGATGGGCTTGGGGCTGTCCTGAATGAGGTAGCTCAGGGCTGCGGCAGTATAGGCCAAGGTATCCGTCCCATGGCAGATCACAAAGCCGTCATAGGTCTCATAATGGGTCTCCACCGCCTGGGCAATGGCCAGCCAGTGGCTGGGGGTCATATTGGTGGAGTCAATGTTGCACACCTGGAGGC
>USNX01000091.1 GCA_900556205.1 uncultured Collinsella sp. | reverse complement strand
AAGGTGGTGTGCGTAATTCCCATCTCATCCAGTTTATCGGTAATCGTCTTGGTGTATCCATTTTTATAAAGGAAGGAGTCGGTGACAATAAAAGCCTTCTTCTTGCCGCAGACGTTCTTCAACTCATCCAGTGCCACAGGCAGACAGCCTTTTTTGAAGTATACCTTCTGCGGTGTGCGGAACCAAAGCATATTCTCTCTCCTCTCAGCAACGGTCTTAATATTAAGCAAATGCTTCACGCCGACGTTCTCGGAGACGGAATTGCCGCCCCAAGAACCGCACCCCAGCGTCAGGGAGGGAGCTAGCTTAAAGTTATACAGGTCACCGATGCCACCGTGCGAGGACGGGGTGTTGATGACGATGCGGCAGGCCTTCATGACGTGCTCGAACAGGCTGATCTTCTCGGCCTGGGCGGGGTGCACGTACAGAGAGGCGGTGTGGCCCGGGCCACCGGCGAGCACCAGGTGCTCGGCCTTGTCGACGGCCTCCTGGAAGTCCTTGGCGTGGTACATGGCCAGGACCGGGGAGAGCTTCTCGTGGGAGAACTCCTCCTTGGCGGGGTCGGTGGAGGTGACCTCGGCGATCAGGATCTTGGTCTTGGCGGGAACCTCGATGCCGGCGAGCTCGGCGATCTTGGCGGCGGCCATGCCGGGGATGCGGTGATCGAGAGCGCCGTTCTTGAACATGGCGGCACGCAGGGCCTCCATCTCGGCACCCTGCTTGACGAAGTAGCAGCCGCGCTTCTGGAACTCGGCCTTGACCTGGTCATAGATGGTGTCGATGACGGTCACGGACTGCTCGGAAGCGCAGATCATGCCGTTGTCGAAGGTCTTGGAGTGGATGATGGAGTTGACGGCGAGCAGCACGTCGGCGGTGTCGTCGATGACGACCGGGGTGTTACCGGCGCCAACGCCCAGGGCGGGCTTGCCCGAGGAGTAAGCGGCCTTGACCATGCCCGGGCCACCGGTGGCGAGGATGATGTCGACGTCGCGCATGACCATGTTGGTCAGCTCGATGGAGGGGACATCGACCCAGCCGATGATGCCCTCGGGGGCGCCGGCCTTGACGGCAGCGTCAAGCACGAGCTTGGCGGCGGCGATGGTGCACTTGGCGGCTGCCGGGTGCGGGGAGATGATGATGGCGTTGCGGGTCTTCAGGCAGATCAGCGTCTTGAAGATCGCGGTGGAGGTGGGGTTGGTCGTCGGGATGACGGCGCCCACGATGCCGATGGGCTCGGCGATCTTGGTGATGCCGTAAGCCTCGTCGCGCTCCAGGACACCACAGGTCTTGGTGTTCTTGTAAGCGTTGTAGATGTACTCTGCGGCGTAGTGGTTCTTGATGACCTTGTCCTCAAGAACGCCGCGGCCGGTCTCCTCGATAGCCAACTTCGCCAACGGGATACGAGCCTTGTTGGCGGCCATGGCGGCCTCATAGAAGATCTTGTCGACCTGCTCCTGCGTGTACGTAGCAAAAAGCGCCTGGGCCTCTCGCATCTGAGCGAGCTTAGCCTCAAGCGCCTCTACGTTGTCCACAATTGCGGGAGTAGTGTTTTCCGGTGACTTTTTCACCATTTGTGTCTCCTTGCGATCGGAGATTTACCCTACGCCTTGCATGATAGCAAGAAATTATTCGGCGAACGGTAAGATTCCTGTAAAAGGCACACTAAAACGCTTCAATAAACTGAAGCGTTTTAACTAAAATTATCAGCCTGCTGCACCGCCCCACTTATTGGGGACAGACTTACATGAGTGCTTTCACTCATTTGGGACAGACATCGTTTTGCCATTTTGTCGTTCTGGGCTTGTTCTTGCCACTCATTGGATATAAATAGGTTGCAGGCTCAGCATTTCGCGTTCCTTCTCTCCTTTTAGGTGTTGCCTGAACAGTTTTGAAAGGAGAGATTATGCCCCGATGCGCCCGCCCCGTTTCGATCACCGGCTATTACCACGTCTTTGACCGCGGCAACTCCAAACAGATTATTTTTGAAGATGACTCCGACCGTTATCGTTTCTTATCGGATATCTCGGACAGGTTTGCGCGCCATGACGTGGCGGTGTTAGCTTGGTGCCTTATGGACAACCACTTTCATTTGATGGTTGATGACCCATTTGACAACCTTTCAAAGGCAATGCAGTGCGCGCTGACGGCATATGCTAAGTATTTCAATGGGAAAACGGGGAGAACGGGACATCTGTTTGACAATCGCTATTCGCGGGTCGCGGTTGAGTCGGACACGCAGGCGGTGCAGCTGCTCGACTATATTCATCTCAATCCCGTGAAGGGTGCGCTTGACTCGCTCGAGGCGTACCGCTGGTCAAGCTATAAGGCGTATCAGCTGGGCTATGATCCCTTTGACATCTGTGATGCGGCCCCTATGCTCGATATTGTCGGTGGCTCCCGTTGCTATTGCGAGCATCTCGAGGAAGTTGCCGGGCGCATCTGGTCAATGGAGGTTCTTCCACGCCGGCGGATCCCCGATGAGGAGGCCCTTTCCGTTGCGCGCGAAGTTCTGCCGAGCATAGATCCTGCACTGCTCAAAGCCCTGCCACGCCCCGAACGCGATGCGTGTCTGCTGAGGCTCAGGCGGGCGCATCTCACGGTCAAGCAAATTGCCCGTATCACCGGCATCGGCGCTACAAGCGTGACCAAGGCAACTGCAGGCTGGAAGGATGCTGCGTGAGGCAGGGGCCGGAGCCAGTCAGTGCGCCGCTTGCGTGCGCCATGTCTGTCCCCAATGCGTGAAAGCACTCATGTAAGTCTGTCCCCAATGAGTGCAAAAAGGAACCCTCCGTAGGGGAGGGCTCCTTTGGTAAGTTCTATGTGAACGCGAGGTCTTTGACCCGGAGAGTCCGAGGTACTTGTTGGTAAGACCTTATTTAGGAGCGCGCAACCTTGCCAGACTTGAGGCAGGTGGAGCAAACGTTCATCTTGCGACGGTGACCATCGACGACGACGTAGACGCGCTGGATGTTGGGGCGGAACTTACGGTTGGTGACGCGGTGAGAGTGGCTGATGGAGCGACCGGCAACGGGGTGCTTACCGCAAACTTCGCAAACTTTGGACATAACTGACCCTCCTTGGGCGACAAACGAACATGTCGCGTTAACAAACAAGCCTGAACTATAGCACAGAAGCAGCTCCCTGTGCGTAATCTACACAGAGATATTCCTCTTTTGGCGATAGTGCTCACGCCACGGCCCTGGACGTAGATCCGATTTGCGTGCAGCAGAGGGGATTATGCCAGCTCGTGCGTGTGTTTTCAAGCTCGTCCCACAAATATATATAGGTTTATTGAGCATTGGGCTCCGTTTACGGATTGCTCTGTATTAATGCTCGCAATTAAGCTCGAGGTTGGCTACACTATCCCATGACCATTAAAGGGGTACGAGATACCCACATGGAATTACATAGCTGCCAAAGAGCAGCCCTTCCTGTGGGTGTCTGGTCCGCTTTAAGCGGTCGGGCATCTATTTTTTTGACTGTGTCAGCAGTCAAGACATGTGAGGAAGGAGATCGATGGGCACGACTTCCCCCAAGGCGGTCATCATGGACGAGACCGCCGTCAATCGAGCGATGACCCGCATCGCGCACGAGATTCTCGAGCGCAACGAGGGCTGTGAAGACCTCGCTCTGGTCGGCATCGTCACGCGCGGCGACCTTCTGGCAAAGAAGCTCGCCGAGGAGATCAAGGAGATCGAGGGCGTCGACGTTCCGCTCGGCAGCCTCGACATCAGCTTCTACCGCGATGACTACGCGACCAATTTCGCTCCCGCGATCCACGCTACCAACATTCCCTTCAGCGTCGACGGCAAGCGCGTCGTGCTGGTGGACGACATCCTGTATACGGGCCGTACCATCCGCGCCGCTCTCGACGCCGTCATGGACCTGGGCCGTCCGAGCCGCATTGAGCTGGCAGTCCTCGTTGACCGCGGCCACCGCGAGCTCCCCATCTCGCCGGACTTTGTCGGCAAGAACGTTCCCTCGTCGCATGAGGAGAACGTGCACCTATATATGAAGGAAGTCGACGGCCACACCGCTGTCGAGATTAATGACGTCGCGCCGGGTTCCCACGTGGGCTCCGCGCCGCTGGGAGGTGAGTAGTACCGTGGCGTTCAACCATAAGCACCTGATCGACATTACCGAGTACTCCGAAGAGGATATCAAGCTCATCCTCGAGACCGCCAAGGCGTTCTCCGAGGTCAACGAGCGTGCCATCAAGAAGGTCCCCACGCTCAAGGGCAAGACCATCGTCAACATGTTCAACGAGCCCTCGACGCGCACCCGCAGCTCTTTTGAGCTCGCCGAGAAGCGTCTTTCGGCCGACAGTCTTAACTTTGGCGGCTCCTCGACCTCCACGGTCAAGGGCGAGAGCCTCGTCGACACCGTTGAGACCCTCAACGCTTATAAGATCGACTGCATTGTCGTGCGCGACAAGCACGCCGGCGCTCCCTACATCGTCACGCAGAACTCGCCCGCAAGCGTCATCTGCGCCGGTGACGGCAAGCACAACCATCCTACGCAGGCCCTGCTCGACCTGTACACCATCTGGGAGCACAAGGGTGACTTCCACGGTCTGAAGGTCGCCGTCGTCGGCGATATCGCCCACTCCCGCGTTTGCGGCTCGCTGATCCCCGCCCTTAAGATCATGGGCTGTGAGACCTACGCCGTCGCCCCCGGCACGCTGCTGCCGCCGTCGCCCGAGGTCCTGGGCTGCGACCACGTGACGAGCGACCTCGATTCCGTCCTGCCCGAGCTGGACGTCGTCTACATGCTGCGCGTGCAACAGGAGCGCCTCGAGGGTGCCCCGTTCCCGACCATTCGCGAGTACCACAAGCTCTTCGGCCTGACCAAGGACCGCGAGAAGCTCATGAAGCCCGACGCGATCATCTGCCACCCGGGCCCCATCAACCGCGGCGTCGAGTTCGACTCCTATATGGCCGACCACCCGCAACGCTCCGTCATCCTGGAGCAGGTCTACGCCGGTATCTGCGTGCGTATGGCTATCCTGTATCTGCTGCTTGGAGGTGCCGATAATGGCCTTGCTTCTTAAGAATGCCCACGTCGTCGACCCGTCCGTCGAGCTTGACGGTGTCGTTGACGTCCTGATTGACGGCGACAAGATCGCCGAGGTCGGCGAGAATCTCGCCGTCGAGGGGGCCGAGGTCCGCGACCTTTCCGGCAAGTACCTCGTCCCCGGCCTGGTGGACATGCACGTTCACCTTCGCGAGCCCGGCTACGAGGTCAAAGAGGACATCGAGAGCGGCACCCGCGCAGCTGCCAAGGGCGGCTTTACCGGCGTGTGCGCCATGCCCAACACCGATCCCGTCACCGATAACGGCACTGTCGTTGAGTTCGTCAAGTCCCGCGCTGCCGAGGTCGGCCACTGCCGCGTCTATCCGTCGGGCGCCATGACCCGCGGTCTTAAGGGCGAGGCCATGTCCGAGATGGGCGATATGGTCGCCCACGGCGCCGTCGCCTTCACCGATGACGGTCGCGGCGTGCAGGGCGCGGGCATGCTCCGTCGCTGCATGGACTACGGCAAGATGTTCGGCAAGGTCTTCATGAGCCACTGCCAGGACGAGGACCTGGTCGGCCATGGCCAGATCAACGAGGGCAAGGTCTCGACCCGTCTGGCCCTCGAGGGTTGGCCGGCTGCCGGCGAGGAGCTCCAGATCGCCCGCGACATCGAGATCGCCAAGCTGACCGGCGCCAAGCTGCACATCCAGCACATCTCCACCGCCCATGGTCTGGAGATCGTGCGTGCCGGTAAGGCCGCTGGCGTTCAGGTTACCTGCGAGGCCACCCCGCACCACATGTTCCTGACCGAGAACGACCTGGACGAGAC
>USNX01000090.1 GCA_900556205.1 uncultured Collinsella sp. | reverse complement strand
GCTCGTAGCCATCCACATAAACCAGGCGGTTGTATACGTCGTCGCAGATTACGTAGATGCCCGCCTGGTCTGCCACGCGTGCCACGGCGTCGAGCGATGCCGCGTCAAGGATGCAGCCCGTAGGATTGTTGGGCGAGCAGATGACGATGGCCTTGGTCGCCGGCGTCACGCAAGCACGAAGCGCATCCTCGTCAATCTGAAATTGCGCAGGCTCCGTATCCAAAAAGACCGCCTTGGCGTGGTTGGCCACGACGATGCTTTCGTACAGGCCAAAGGCCGGCGTGGGGATAATGACCTCGTCGCCGGGGTTGAGCATAGCCATGAATGTTGCCGACAGTGCCTCGGTCGCACCGTCGGTCAGGATGACCTCATCGGCGGAAAACGCCAGGCCCGTGTCATCCATATATTTGGACAGTGCATCACGCAGGGCGGGGCGACCGTTGTTGGGCGGATAGTGCGTGTCACCGCGGTCCAGTGCGGCGGTCACCTCGGCGCTAATCACATCGGGCGTGGGAAAATCGGGCTCGCCGAGCGCGAGCGCGATGCACCCCGGATGCTGGGCGGCGAGCGCGTTAATCCGGCGGATACCGGAGGGCTTGAGCATGGCAAGCGAGGTATTCATGGGCAGACGCATGACGTTCCTTTCGTAAGGGTTGCACTAGGATAGCGCGGCGGGGCGCCACCAGACGGTGTAACCTAAACGGAAACGAGCCGGAAAGGAGATGGCATGGAGACGACCGCGCGCGGCGACGTACCAAAAACACTGCACACCATTGCGTATATCAGTATTCCCAATAGCGCCGATCTTGTTTTTTTGCTCTGGGACCTGCAGGATGCCATCGCCGCCTATGCTCAACTTTCCGGCACCGCACTCCCCCGCCCGGTCGACTTGAAGGCAAATGACGCCGGCAGCGTTGCCGATGGCATCGTGCTGGCCATTGAAGATGTGGCTGACGATGAGACGTTGACTGCTATCGAGCAGGCGCTTGAGCGCTTTGGCAGTACGGGAACACGTGTCTATGCCGTGATTCGAGCCGCACAACAGGGCGCTGAGCAGGCGCGTGAAGCCGCCGTTCGCCTGCACAAGGCATGTGAGCGCCATGACCAATTGTGGTGTGGCGGCGTTGCCATCTGCGCCGGCAGCGGCATTGTGGCGCTTCGTCGCTCCCCGCGCATGGGACTCTTGCGGCGACCGTTTTCGGAAGCGATGGATAAGCTTGTGGGCGCTGTGCGCATGGGCTGCTCCGTCGAGCATGCACAGCGACTTGGCGGCGGCAATGCCGCCAACGTCGACACCGACGGCATGGTTTGCGCCGAGCCAGCCGTGCCCGCGCCGATCTGGCGAGGTGTTCTGAAACGTCTGGGCGCCCACGCTCAAACAAAAATCTAAATTAAATAACAGCCCAGTCGACGGCTTCGTGCCAACGCTCAACAAGACGCTCCAGGCGCCAGGCGGCATTGGCGGGACTTGTCGAGGGCAGGACGATGGCAGGCAGCCCCGTCCGATCTTGCAAGTAGCGTTTGTAGAGTCGCCCTGCCGTACCGCCGTTACAGACAACGACCTCGATCGACGCGACATCGGTAATGCGCTCGATATGTGCCGGCACAACGTTGCGAATGCTCGCGTCGCTCGAGCCCTTAATGTCGCAGCTCTCGATTGCATCCCACAGGGCCACGCCGCCGTTCAGCAGCATGACCCGCTTGGCGGCAATGGAAGCATCGAGCGTCGCGGGCTCACCACTTGCCAAAGGGTCGCCCTCGTTGGGTGGCACAGGCACACCGAGGCACGCGGCCATCACGCGCCAAAAGCGATTCTGAGGGTTGCCGTAATAAAAGGCATTGGCGCGCGAAAGCACCGAGGGAAACGACCCGAGCACCAAAACGCGCGAGTGCTGGTCGAACACAGGCTCAAACCCATGCTCAATATGTTGATAATCCTCGTCAGACACGGCCATGGGCTAGGCCCTCAACAGATAGCGCACCTCGTAGGGCGCAAGCTCAAGGGAGCCAGCCAGCTCGACCGTGGGCACGCCGTCGGCAAGCAGGTCGACAAAGGACCCGTTGAGTTCGCCGGCGCCAAAGGTGTAAGGCTCACCCACGGCATTCACCGCCACGAGTACCGTCGCGCCGTCACAGGCGCGCTCGAACAGCAGCTGCTTGTTCTGGATCACCACGTTGCGATAGGCACCGTAGCTGAGAGCACGGGCAGCCGCGTCGTCGGCCGAGCGAAGGTGTGCGAGTTGCGTGATGAACGCCGTCAGCTCGTTGGGCGCAGGCTCATTGAGCGCAGGTCGCAGTGCCCAGTCGCCATCGGGGCCACCCTTTTCGCCGGCAATTCCCCACTCGCTGCCATAGTAGACGCACGGGATGCCCGGCATGCCAAAGAGCATGCCATAGGCGGGACGCAGGCACGACTTGTCGGTGAGGATGCTCGCCAGGCGCGGCACGTCGTGGTTGTCGACAAACGACAGCAGATGTTTGCCGCGGTAGATGCACCACGGATCGCCGCCAAACTGGCGGTGCAGCGAATGGGCGATCTCGAACATGTTGACCGAGTTAAAGCTGGAGTACAGACCCTTGTAGCACTCGTAGTTGGTGCACGAGTCGAGCATCTCGTCGTTGACGATTTGGTTGTAGTCGCCGTGGAGCGTCTCGCCGATCAGCACAAAGTCGGGCTTGAGCTCACGGGTAAAGGCGTGCAGGTGACGCATAAAGTCGCGGTCGAGCATATAGGCAACGTCCAGGCGCAGGCCGTCGACGCCAAAGACCTCGGCCCAGCGGCGCACAGACTCAAGCAGGTAATCGACCACGGCGGGATTTTGCAGGTTGAGCTTCACAAGCTCAAAATGACCTTCCCAGCCCTCGTACCAAAAGCCGTCGCCATAGCAGGAGTCGCCGTCAAAGCTGATGTGGAACCAGTCCTTGTAGGGCGAGTCCCACTTGCGCTCCTGCACATCGCGGAAAGCCCAAAAGCCGCGACCGACGTGGTTGAAGACGGCATCGAGCACCACGCGAATGCCATGGGCATGCAGCGTCTCGCACACGGCGGCAAAATCGGCATCCCCGCCCAGGCGACGGTCGAGATGGCGCAGGCTGCGCGTATCGTAGCCGTGGCTATCAGACTCGAGCGGCGGGTTGATGAGCACAGCGCCAATACCGAGTTCCTGCAGGTAATCGGCCCATTGGGCGATTTTCATGATGGGGGCATCGGGGTTGGGTGCAGTGCCGGCAGCTTGGGAGAGTTCGTCCTCGGCAACGGGCGCGGCGTTTTCGCGCGGAGCTCCGCAAAAGCCCAGCGGATAGATCTGATAGAACGTCGTCTCGTATGCCCACATAGCAACCTCCCGGTAAGCTCAACACAACGACATCCATTGTATGCCCAGCGTGCACCCCCTTCCCCAAAATAAGTTGCGGTGAAATACGGACTGTTTGCCAGGTTTATTGGGCTAAACAATCCGTATTTCACCGCAACTGATGAGAAGGATGTGGCTAGGCGACGGGCTTGGCGCGACGGATGGCCGGGAACATCACCGTGATGGCGAGGATGACGCCCACGGCAGCGATCGCACCGCCCGCGTAGCCGATCAAGGCGATACCGGGGCCCGAAACCACGGCTCCGCCGATCGCGGTACCCGTGCCAATGCCCAGATTGAACAGGCCCGAGAAGATCGACATGGCGACGGCCGACGAGTCCGCCGGCGTGTACTTGATGAGCTCGGCCTGAAACGCCACGTTAAAGGCCGTGGCGCAGCAACCCCACAGTGCGCAAACAGCGAGAACCGCAGCGAGCGACGATGCGGCCGGACCCATGAGCAGCAGGGCCGCTGGCACGCCGGAAAGCGTGATAGCCAAGAACGAGAAGCGGTGCCCGTCGAACAGGCGGCCGAACAGCCAGCTTCCGAGCAGACCAGAGCAGCCGAACGCCGTCAGCGTCATAGTGATAGCGCTTGCGTCGACATGCGCGACCTGAGCCAGGAAAGGCTCGATATAGCTATAGCTCGCGTAATAGCCAGTTGCCATGAACACCGTGACCACATAGAGCGCGATGAGGAAGGGGTTCTTGAGCAGCTCGGGCAGCTGCTTGAGCGTAAAACGCTCGCCCGCTGGCATGGCAGGGAACACCGTGGCCTGGTAGACGACCGCGACAGCAGACAGCACTCCGACCACAGCAAACGTCATGCGCCAGCCCACGGCCAGGCCAATGGCGCGGCCGAGCGGCAGGCCGAAGATCTGTGCGATGGAAGAGCCCGTGGCGATCATGCTGATGGCGAGCGCCCCGTGGCGAGTGTCGACCAGGCGCGAGGCCATAATCGAGGCGACCGACCAGAACACAGCATGTGCGCAAGCGACCACCAGGCGCGCGCAGACCAGGATGGGATAAGTCGGCGCCACGGCCGACAGAAACTGGCCCAGCGAAAACACGGCCAGCACGCCCAGCAACATCCGCTTGAACTCAAAGCGCGAGGCAAACACCATGAGCGGCAGCGACAGCAGCATGACGCCCCAGGCATAGACCGAGATCATGATGCCCGCCTGGGCCTCGGTGAGCGAGAACGACGCGGCGATATCAGTCAGAAGGCCGATGGGCATAAACTCCGACGTGTTGAACACGAACGCACAGCAGGTGAGCCCGATAAGCGGGAGCCACTGCTTAAGCGTTATGCCGTCTTGCCTTGTCTGACTCATATATAACGTCTCCAATCATTTTGAGCGGAGGCGATTATATAGCAACGGCCCTGCATCCGTCAGTACAGATGCAGGGCCGAAAACAATTCGATACACAGAGGTTGCGCCGTCGATACATAACTAAGCCAACCCCAGCAATATGCCCGCCGAATGCACGACAAACGCCACGATCCAGGCGACCGTCACCTGAAACGCGAACACGGCAACGGCATAGCGCGCACCCAGCTCGCTCTTGACGGCGCCGATGGCAGCCACGCAGGGCGGGTACAGCAGCGTAAAGACCAGGAACACATAGGCAGTAAACGGCGAGAACATGGTCGACAGTGCCGCGGGTGATGTTGCACCCAAAAGCACGGTGAGCGTCGAGATGACGCTCTCCTTGGCAATAAGTCCGGTGACGAGCGCCGTCGAGGCGCGCCAGTCACCAAATCCGAGCGGCGCCAGCACCGGCGCGATGATGCTACCCAGACCGGCAAGTAGACTCTGCGATTGATCGGCGACCACATTAAAGCGAATGTCGAACGTCTGAAGGAACCAAATGACCACCGTAGCGGCAAAGATAATGGTAAAGGCCTTGGTGATGAAGCCCTTGGCCTTATCCCATGCCAGCATCACCGTCGTCTTGACGCTCGGCAGGCGGTAGTTGGGGAGCTCCATGATAAACGGTACCGGGTCCCCCTTAAATGCCGTGCGGTTGAGCACCAAAGCCGCGATGCAACCGATCGCAATGCCAATCAGATAGAGCGAGACCATGGCGGGAACCGTCGCCTGTGGGAAAAACGCCCCGCACAGCAGACCGTAGACCGGCAACTTGGCCGAGCAGCTCATGAACGGCGTGAGCATGACCGTCATCTTGCGGTCGTGCTCGGATGGGAGCGTACGGGTCGACATGATAGCCGGCACGGTGCAGCCAAAACCGACGAGCATGGGGACGAAGCTGCGGCCCGAAAGGCCAAAGCGACGCAGTACCTTATCCATGACAAAGGCCACGCGTGCCATGTATCCGGAGTCTTCCAGAATGGAAAGGAACAAAAAGAGCACGACGATAATCGGCAGGAAGGTCAGCACGCTGCCCACGCCCGTAAGCACGCCGTCGACAGCCAGCGAGCGCACTACGTCGTTGGTGCCGAACGCCTTGAGGCCCGCATCGGCCGAGGCGATGATGGCAGCGATGCCGTCCTCCATGAGTCCCTGCAACGCCGCGCCGATCACGCCAAACGTCAGCC
>USNX01000089.1 GCA_900556205.1 uncultured Collinsella sp. | reverse complement strand
GAGGACCTCGTCGACTGCATCGTGAAGCTGCCGACCGAGATCTTCTACCGCACGGGCATCGCAACCTACATCTGGGTGCTCAACAACCACAAGCCGGAGAACCGCAAGGGGTACGTGCAGCTCATCGACGCCTCGGAGGAGAAGACCGCCCTGCGCAAGAGCCAGGGGAACAAGCGCTACGAGGTCGGCGAGGACCAGGCCGCGTGGGTCGTGCGCACCTACGTCGACGGGCACGATCATGGCAAATCGGTCGTCGTCCCGATCGAGGACTTCATGTACCGCAAGGTGACCACTCAGCGTCCGCTGCGTATCCTCGTTGAGCCCTCGGCCGATGGGTTGGATGCTCTCTTTACCCTCAACAAGCCCATGGAGAAGCTGTCGACCGCGAGCCGCGGCGCCATACGCTCCTGGGTTGAGAAGAACGAGGGCGCCTCGCTCACGTACAGCGAGGTCCTGGCTGCGACCGAGAAGCTTCACAAAGCGATCGAGAAGCCCAAGCCACAGAAGGCCGCCCTCGCCAACGCTCTCGTCAAGGTCTTCGGACGTCGAGACCCGTCCGCGACCCCCGCAATTGATGCGAAGGGCAACCCGGTGTTCGACCCCGAGCTTAAAGACACGGAGAACGTGCCAATCGGCATGGATGTCGACGACTACATGGCGACTGAGGTGTTGCCTTATGCGCCCGACGCCGTGGTGGATCGGTCAGTAAAGGACGAGCCTAAGTTCGATGCCAAGACCAGTCTCACCTCCAACCCGCTCGGCGACGGTGGGCTGGGCGTGGTCGGCACGTCGATCTCGTTCAACAGGTACTTCTACAAATACGAGAAACCCCGGGATCCCGAGGTCATCGCGAAGGAAATCCTCGAACTCGAGGACGGTCTCGGCTCGCTCATGAAGGGGTTCCTGGCATGAGAACGAAGGCCGAAATTGACAACAACGAGTGGTTTGGCGAGGTGCCGGACAGCTGGCGCATGGTACCGTTGCCAAGGCTTTTTATGAGCAGCAAAGGAATGACCGTCACTAGGGCTGATCTAGTTGACGAAGGAGCTCCCGTCGTCAACTACGCCCAAGTGCATTCAAAGTTAAACAATAGATTCGGTATCCACGCAGAGCTTATAAAGCATGTCCCCACAGGCATGGTTCCAAAGGGCGTGAAATATTCCGAGAAGGGTTCCTTTATCTTTGCCTGTACATCAGAGGACCTTGCCGGGTGCGGAGATTGCATATACAACGATTCTGAGCAGCCGGTTAATCCCGGCGGCGATACTCTGCTCCTCTCTCCGGTTGACGGAGTTGAGAATAAGTATCTTGCATATCTTTTCTCTACCGACATGTGGCGCTGGCAGATTCGACGCGACTTGGTCGATGTGAAAGTATTTCACGTTAACCAAGGCAACCTACACGAGACTTACGTCACTGTCCCGCCATATGATGTCCAACGGCGTATCATCTCCTATCTCGACGAGCGCTGTGCCGCCATCGACGAGGATGTCGCCAAGCGTCGCGAGGTCATCGGGAAGCTCAAGGAGTACAAGAGGGCTCTCATCGCACATACCGTGACCAAGGGCCTAGACCCGAACGTTGAAATGAAGGCCAGCGGGGTCGAGTGGATTAACGAGATGCCGGAAGGTTGGAATTTATCGCGTTTAAAGAGTTTCTATCGATTATCAAAGGGCCTGTCGATAACCAAAGCGGATCTAGTGGAGACGGGCGAGCCCGTCATCAGTTATGGACAAATCCATTCCAAATGGAATTCCGGTACATCGATTTGCAGCGATTTGATTCGCTACGTTCCAATCGAGATGATTACCTCCCATCCATCCTCACTAGCGGCTGCCGGCTCTTTCATTTTTGCAGACACCTCAGAAGACATCGAGGGCTGTGGCAACGTGGCATATGTCGATGAGGGTCGGGCCGTGTATGGCGGCTACCACACAATCATTGCTACCCCTACAACAAATGTATGTGGGAAGTACTTCGCATATCAATTTTTAACCGATGCCTGGAGAAGTCAATTGATTAGACAATTTGTCGATGTCAAGCTCTTCAGCATTACGCAAAGAGCGCTTCAACAAACCTCGCTCATTGTTCCGAGCTACTTAGAACAAGTGAAAATCGCGTCCTACCTCGACAAGCGCTGCGCCGCTATCGACGAGGCGGTCTCGCGTCAGGAGCAGCTTATCGAGAGGCTTGGAGAGTACCGCAAGTCCGTCATCCACCACGCCGTCACCGGCAAGATCGACTGCACGGAGGCATAGCCATGACAAGAGTCGACATAGACAGTGCATATGAGCGCCGCGACGTCGAGTACAGCGGCCGCCGCAAGATTCACCAGGAGGATGCCTTCGAGCGCTACATCTCCCGAAAGGTCGCTGCCCTCGGCGGCGTGGGCTGGGCCCTCTCACCTGACGATACGGGGTTCGACCCGAACGACGCACTCGTGTTCGACGACTTCGTTGCCTGGCTCGAGGCCACCGCGCCGGAGAAGCTCGACAAGATGCGCCACGAGAAGGGTGCCCGCTGGGCCGACCAGCTGAGGCGCGCCCTGGTGAAGAGCCTCGAGAGGAACGGAACCGTCCTCACGCTGCGCAAGGGCTTCCAGATGGCGGGGTACCAGACCATCGAGTGCATGGCGGGCTACTCCGACGACGAGCGCGTCCCCGGAGCGAGGGAGCGTTACGACGCGAACATCCTACGCTTCATGCACCAGGTCCACTACCAGACCACCGGGAGCAAGTCGCTCGACTTCGCGCTCTTCGTCAACGGCATCCCCGTCGCCACGGGCGAGGTCAAGACCGAGCTCACACAGACCGTGCGGGACGCGATCGACGAGTACGCCGAGGAGCGAAAGGCGGTGGAGCCCGACGGCGGCAGGAAGAACCCGCTGCTCATGTACAAGCGCGGGGCGGTCGTCCACTTCGCCGTCTCCGAGGACGAGGTCTGGATGTGCACGAACCTCGGCCCCTTCCCGAGCAAGTCGGCGAAGCCCCGCTTCCTCCCGTTCAACCTGGGACGCGACGGCGGGGCGGGCAACCCGGACGCGCCGGAGGGCGAGTACAGGACCCACTACCTCTGGGACACCATCCTCCAGCGCGACAACTGGCTGTCCATCTTCGACAGGTTCGTCTTCGAGGAGGTCGAGGACAGGCAGGACGCGAGCGGCCGGTGGCGCAGACAGGCGACGCAGATATTCCCCCGCTATCACCAGTTCGACGCCGAGAGAAAGGTCTTGGCCGATGCTCGGGAGCACGGGCCGGGTCGACGCTACCTCATCGAGCACTCGGCCGGCTCCGGCAAGACCGAGACCATCTCCTGGGCTGCGCACGACCTCGCGAGGCTCCGCCGCGCGGACGGCGAGAAGATGTTCTCGAGCGTCGTGGTGGTCACCGACAGGCTGTCGCTCGACCAGAACATAAAGAAGACCATCTCCCAGCTCTCCAAGGTGACAGGACAGGTCGTCATGATCGGCCGCGACGAGAGGGGCAACGCCGTCTCGGACGGCTCAAAGAGCTCCCAGCTCGTCGAGGCCCTGCGCCAGAAGAGGGAGATCGTCGTGGTCACCATCCAGACGTTCCTCTACGCCTGGCCGGACATCGCGGTGCTGCCCGAGCTCGACGGCGCCGGCTTCGCGGTGATCGTCGACGAGGCGCACAGCTCCCAGGAGGGCAGCTCGGCGGCGTCCCTCAAGACCGCCTTCAACGCGGCGGCGGACAAGTTGAAGTTCGAGAGGATGCTCGACTTCGATGAGGACTCGGGCGACGACGGGTCGGTCATGGACACCTATTTCGCCCAGATGCAAGCGAGCAACCTCATGCCGCCGAACGTCTCCTTCCTCGCGTTCACCGCGACTCCCAAGGCCGAGACCAAGACCCTCTTCGGCACGCCGACGGGCGAGGAGGACGAGGACGGCAATCCGGTCATGGGCAGCTTCCACCTCTACCCGATGCGGCAGGCGATCGAGGAGGGCTACATCATCGACCCACTTACGGGTTACGTGCCCCTGAGGACGCTATCGAGGATCGAGGACGAGTCGGAGGATGCCGATGGCAAGCTCGTCGACGAACGCAGGGCAAAAAGGAAGATCGCCAAATGGCGCTCGCTCCACCCGACGAACGTCATGGAGAAGGCCGAGTGGATCATCGACCACTTCGTCGACAACGTGGCGCCGCTTCTGAACGGCGAGGCCAAGGCTATGATCGTCACCTCCGGGCGCCCCGAGGTGGTGCGCTACAAGTACGCGATCGAGGCGTACCTGAAGTCGCGGCCCGACCTCGACCCGACGAAGGTCGAGCCGAAGCTGCGCTTCAAGGTGCCCGGCGAGCCTCTCGTCGCCTTCTCCCAGAAGGTGCTGGGCGACAAGTGCGTCCTGCCCGAGGACGAGTACCTCAAGGACAACCCGTTCGCCTTCATCGAGCGCGACTACGAGTACACCGAGGCCAACATGAATCCGACCGGGCAGGGTCCGGTCGAGAGGGCGTTCGACCGCCCCGAGAGCAGGCTGCTAATCGTGGCCAACAAGTTCCAGACCGGGTTCGACCAGAAGAAGCTCGTCGCCCTTTACGTCGACAAGCCGCTCGGCAACGCAATCGAGATCGTGCAGACCTACTCGCGCGTCAACAGGACCTGCTCCGGCAAGGACAGGGTCTTCGTCGTCGACTTCGTGAACGACCCTGAGACCGTGCTCGCGGCCTTCAAGACCTACGACAAGGGCGCGAAGATGAGCACGGCCCAGGACCCGGACGTCGTCTACGACCTGAAGGATGCGCTCGACGCGGCCGACGTGTACGCGACGCGCGACGTCGAGGAGTTCAAGGAGGCGCTCTACAGGTCCAAGGGCCTCGCTGCGGGCGGCGATAGCGACGCCTACAGGGCCGCCCTCTACTCCGCCGTCTCCGGACCCGCCGAGATCTTCCGCGAGAGGTTCGCGGCGGCCAGGGACTCCTACGAGACCTGGCTGGAGTGCGCCAACAAGGCAGAGGCGGCCGGGGAGGCCGAGGAGGCGGAGAGGGCCAAGAGGAGCGCGGACGAGGCGGCGGGACGCGTCGCGGAGCTGATGACCTTCAGAAAGAAGCTCTCCAAGTACTGCTCCGCCTACACGTTCCTGTCCCAGGCGCTCGACTACGGCGACCCCGACCTCGAGGTCTTCTACAGCTTCGCCAAGCTGCTCGGCCACAAGATCGCGGGCACCTCGCTCGACGACGTCGACGTGCGCGGCCTCGTGCTCAGGGATTTCCGCATATCGGCCCAGAGGCTCCCCGAGGGGGTCGAGGGCGGAGAGCTCATGCCGATGGGCGCGGGCGGCTCCGGCGCAGCGCCCAGGCGCGACACCATGGCGAGGATCGTTGAGAGACTGAACCGCACGTGGGGCGACGAGGGCGACCCTCTCGTGAAGGCCCGCGCCGTCAACGCGGTCTCCGACGCCGTGGCGGCCGACCCCGTGACCAACACCCAGATCACGAACACGAGCAACACGAAGGAGGCCGTCCTCGCGGACGGGCGGCTGCGCAACATCGTCATCAGGGCCCTCATGTCGATGATGAGCAACGAGCTGGGTGACCTCGCCGAGCAGGCGCTCGACGACCCGCAGGCGATCGAGCCCCTGGCCGACCAGGTGTACGACCTCATCTCGCAGGGGAAGCGCTACGACATCGCCGAGCTCGCCTCCTACCTCTCGAGGGGAAAGTAGATGGGCGTGGAAGGCTACGTCGAGGAGCTGCTCGGTGTCCGGGACTGCGAGCTCATCGGCAGCGCGACCAAGGTCGATTGCGGTAGGAGGCTCCAGCAGTTCGACCTGAGATACCGCGGGCCGGTCCCCGCATCGTGTCCCGAGTGCGGCGGGACGCTGCACAGCCACGGCGCGAGGACCGTCGGCGTTGTGTCGACGCCACACCTGGGCATCCCGACGAGGCTCGAGATAGGGTTCCCGCGGATGCGATGCCCGGAGTGCGGCTA
>USNX01000088.1 GCA_900556205.1 uncultured Collinsella sp. | reverse complement strand
GCTTAAGCCCGCCTCGGGCAGCGTGCGCGTCACGGGACTGGATACCGCAGCCGTTCCCACGAGCCGCATCGCTCGCGAGGTCGCGACCCTCTTCCAAAACCCCGACCGCCAGATCTGCAAGGACACCGTGCTCGACGAGGTCGCCTTTGGCCTGGAGCTTGCCGGCATCGACCGTGCCGAGGCGCTGCGTCGCGCCCAGCTCGTCATCGACCGCTTTGGCTTGCCGGCCGACGAGGCGCCCTTCTCGCTCTCGCGCGGTCAGCGACAAATGGTGGCGCTTGCCTCCGTCGTAGTGGTTGAGCCCAAGATCGTCGTGCTCGACGAGCCCACGAGCGGCCTTGACTACCGCGAGTGCATGACCGTCATGGAAACCGTGCGCACCATGGCCGAGCGCGGCTGCGCCGTCATCATGGTCTGCCACGACATGGAAGTTGTCTCCGACTTTGCCGAGCGCATCGTGGTAATGGCCGACGGCCGCATCCTCGACCGCGGCCGCACGCACGAGCTATTCTCGAACATCGATCTCATGCAGCGTGCCTACGTTGAGCCGCCCCAGGTTATTGAACTCTCGCGCCGTCTGGCATCTTCCGTCTCGCCCGCTTTTGCGCAGGTGAGCGAGGTCACCGATGTCGTTCGAATTACCAAGGAGATGGTCCACCGTGGTTAACGTCATCGACTACATGCCGGGCGATACGCTGCTGCATCGCCTGAACCCCGTCGTCAAACTGGGCCTCGCCGCCGCCATCATCGTCAGCATCTTCTTGTCCGACACCTACGTGGCGCTGCTGGGCTTTTTGGCACTCACCCTTGCGCTGGGTGCCTATGCCGGCGTCGTCGACCGTCTGTTCTCGCTGCTCAAGTTGCTGATTCCGCTCGCGCTTATCATGCTGGTGCTCCAGCTGGCCTTTATGCGCGATGGCAACGTGGTGTGGGGCTTTATCACCGACACGGGCCTCATCACAGGATCGAAGGCCTGCCTGCGCCTGCTGGGTGTGGCGTTACCACTCATCCTCATGCTCATGGTGACCAAGCTCAACGACCTTGCCAACGCCTGCGTCGAGGTGCTGCACGTGCCGTATCGCTATGCCTTCACCTTTACCACGGCGCTGCGCTTTGTGCCGGTGTTTGGTCAAGAGATGAACGCCATCATGGAGGCGCAGACCGCACGCGGCGTCGAGTACGACACCAAGAACCCCATCAAGAAGCTTAAGCTCATGCTGCCACTGTGCGTGCCACTGCTCATCTCGAGCGTGGGCAAGACCGATGCCACAGCCTTGGCGGCAGAACAGCGCGGCTTCTATCTGCGTACGCGCGCCAGCTCGTACAAGCGCTACCCCATCAAGGGCCTGGACATCGCCGTGCTCATCGTCAGCATCGCCCTTATCGCCATCGGCTTCCTGTTCTAGTTCACCACCGACAGCAACTGCCCAACGCAAAAGGCCTCGGCTCGCACCAAACGAGCCGAGGCCTTTACTGTTTCACCAGATAAAACCTACCAAAATAAACCTGTCCCTTTTTGGCAGGTCGGAAGCTAGAGGCGGTAGGGGGCACCGCTACGGATGATGGATTCGCGCACCAGGACGTCCATGGCGTCGAGGGTGATCTCGGGCATCTCTCGGTACTTTTGCAGCACCGATAGCTCGGTGCAGGCCAGAATGACGCGGTCGCAGCCGCTACGGGCGAACTCCCACATCACGCGGTCGAACTTATCCATATCGGGCTCACGTCCGGCCTTCACATCATCGTAGATAAGCGACATCACATCGTTCTGACGTTTCTCGCTGGGATAGACGACCTCAACACCCGCAGCCTTACATTCGCGGCCGTAGACGCCCGCGCTCACGGTGCCATCGGTTCCCATAATGCCAATCTTGTGCACCGGCTCGGCCGGCATACTCAGGTTGGGATCGAACTCGCACTCCCCCATCACCGCACCGGCCAGAGCATAGCGCACCGACTCACGCGGCATGTGGATAATCGGCACCTTCGTAAACGACTGGATCTGGTCGTAGAAGTAGTGCGACGTGTTGCAGGGAATGGCAATGTGCGCACAGCCCAGCGACTCGAGTGCCTGGGCACACTCTTTCATGGTCGCCAGCAGCCTGGCATGCTCGCCGGTCTTAATGGCCAACGTGCGGTCGGGCATGGTCGACTTGGAGAGCACCACCATGTCGATATGTTCCTGATCGCAGGCAGCAGCCGTATGACGCACCACCTGGTCGTAGTAATACGACGTGGCCTCGGCGCCCATGCCGCCGATAACTCCCAGCTTTTCCATCGCCGCCTCCTTGGTGACGCTTGCGCAATTGCGCGTATCATACCCGCGCCCGCCCGATGCAAACCGGACGGGCGCCGCACTCATTTACTTGTAATACGTCTTGAACAGCTTAAAGTGGCGCAGCTTGGTGTGCCACATGCGCAGCCAGCGGTTAAAGACAAAGTCGCCCTTCATAAACGAAGGGTCGGCGCCCTTGCCTTCCTTGTCCAGGCGATGCACCTTAGCGCGCAGCTCGGGATCCTTGACGTACTTGTCGACGACGCCCATGGGGACGACCATCCACAGCGCCTCGTCCTGCGCCGTCACAAACTCCGGCTCAAACGGGCGGTTGAACACATACTCGTCCACCACATACTTGGCAACGTTAAAGCCGCTGTTGGTGACGTAGTAGTTGCTGCGACCCTGGCGCGTGTTGAAATCGAAGAACTTAAACGAGCCGTCGCGTTCGTCGTACTTAACGTCAAAGTTGGAATAGCCCACAAAGTGAAGGTCCTCGAGCAGCTTGCGCACGCCGCCCATGAGCTCGTCGTTAGGCTCGGTGATGATACAGGCGTGGTTGCCGACACCGTGGGGCTGATGCTCCTCGAGCAGCACGTGACCCAGGCACATCATGCGCACCTTGCCGTTGCGGTCGGAATAACTGGTGAGCACGCGCATGTACTCGTCGTTGCCGGGCACGCGATCCTGCAAGATCAGGTCGTCGGTGTAGCCGCTGGCATACGAATCGCGAATGACCTGTTCCAGCTCGGCGCGGTCGGCAATCTCATAGGCCTTCTTCTGGCCCTCGAACTCGTGCTGCCACCACATGATGCCGTCAGAAGGCTTCAGAATCATCGGGTAGGGAAAATCGATCTGGTCGAGCACTTCGGCAGGTGCCTCACCCTGGGCATTGAGCATCGCCATGGTGAAGGTAAAGGTATGCGGATAGGGCACGCCATGCTTCTCGCACAGCTCGTAGAAGATCTCCTTCTTCTGACACTGCTCAAGCATGCTGTAGGGAGCGTAAGGCGCGACGATGTTATCCGCCAACTCATGGGCATCCTTGGCCTGAGCCACGAGGGCAACATAGTTGTCACCACAGCCCACAAGGACAATCGTCTTATCGGCATGCGCTTGGGCAATGCCGTTGACGGTTTTGAGCATCACGGGCATGGTATCGATATCCACGTTGGGCGTGTAGTCGATAATCTGGCTGCGGTACGCGGGACCCGTCTGATACTTGCCAAAGACCAGACTCTTGACCTGGTACTCCTCGTAGAAGGCACGCGCCACCGAATAGGCGTTGATGTCGCCACCGAGCAGCACGGGAATGAACTCGCGCTCTGTAAATTGCAATGCCATGGAAACTTCCTATCATGAACTGCCCACACAACGGGCGGTCTTTGCGCAACTGATTTATTCTAGCGTGCCAAGCCGCCGGCGCCCAAAGCTCCACCGTATCTATGGCAATCAACGTAATTGTCCAGCACGAAGGCCAGCACGAAGACGGCGCTCACCGTTGTATGACAACGGGCAATGAACCTACCATTGTTGTAGGATTCAACATGTTGCCCGCCCCGTCGAAAGGTGCACCGTGCCCCAGGCTCATCCGATCAACAACCCCATCATTGACGCCGCCGAGCGCGAACTTGCGGATCGTGCCCAGACGGCAGTTCCCCTACGCACCGCAAACGATGCTTACAACGGGCCTGCCCGTATCGTCTCAATCAACACGTCGGAGCACAAAGGCACTCGCAAGTCGCCCGTCGCCGATGGACGCGACACCGTCATCGAGCAATTTGGCCTCGCTACCGATGCGCACGCCGGACATTGGCACCGCCAGGTCTCTTTTTTAGCCGCGGAGTCCATCCAGACGGCGCAGGCGCGCGGGCTCGATGTGCACGAGGGTGACTTTGGAGAGAACTTCACAACCCGGGGCATCAACCCGCTCTCGCTCCCCTTGGGCACACAGCTCAAGCTTGGAAGCGACGTGCTCGTCGAAATCAGCCAAATCGGCAAGGTCTGCCACACCCGTTGCGCCATCTACTATCTCGCTGGCGACTGCATCTTTCCCCACGAGGGCGTTTTTGGCGTTGTGCTAAAGGGCGGAGAGGTCCATGCCGGCGACGACATCCAGGTGGTCAAGCTCGGCGACGGCACCTGTTCCTTCGCTCCCGCCGACGCACTCAAAGAGGTGGAGCAGGCTCGTCGCAAAGGAACCCTGTAGTTGTAAACCCCACGTTGAGATAGCTTTTACAGCCCAGAACTCCTCTCAAACAGGCCCCGTAACGTTAAAGTTGAACTCTATGGTTTCTCAACAATTCATCATAACTGCAGGTCAAAGCCAAAGCCTCAAGTTCAACTTGACCCTTTGGAACCTTTAAGGTTCAAGTTGAGGTCGAAAGCAGTAGTAGAATACCGTTCGAACCATAACCTACGATTGATTGCAGAGGGACTGGATGCAGCATTCGAATCATCGCACCGCAGCGCTCATTGCGTCGACGCCGGCTCGTATCATCACGAGCGCCGCGCTCGCCGTTGCGCTGACGGCCACGCCGATGCTCTCCCCCGTTGCGGCGTATGCCGCCTCGCAGGCAACGCAGGACCAGCTTTCCGCAGCCCAGCAGAAGATCGAAGCCGCCACGAGCGCCTACAACGACGCCCGCACCAAACTCGATGACCTGCAAAAGCAGATTGACTCCAATGAGGCAAGCATCGAGGAAATCGAGGCTAAGCTTCCCGAGCAGCAGGCCAAGGCAAGCTCTGCCATGCGCGATCTGTACAAGTATCAGAAGGGCACCAATCCCATCGTGAGCTTCCTGGTCAACGCGCAGAGCCTGGGTGAGTTCATCACGACCTGCAAATACACCAACCAGATCACGAGCTCGAGCGTCGACGAGATCGAACAGCTCAATAACATGCAAACCGAACTCGAGCAGAACAAGGCTGAGCTCCAGCAGGCCAAGTCTCAACTTGAGGCAGAGCAGAAAAACGCCGAGGACGCGCTGGCGCAGGCCCAGCAGCTCCGCAGCGAGGCGCAGGCAAAAGCCGAGCAGGAAAATGCCGCCGAGCTTGCCAAGCTTGAGGCCGATAAGGCCGCTGCCGCCGAGAAGCTCTCGGGCGAGGGCGTAAGCGGCAGCAATTCCAGCAGCCAGGCCACCAACACCAACACCACCATCGACACCACGGTGAACAGCTCCAATACTGGTAACTCCGATTACGATTCGTTCATTAATGAGTGGACAGGCCGCATCGACAATTATCTCGCCGGCTCCCCCATGGCAGGCCAGGGCTATAACTTTGCCGTCGCCGCTTGGAATACCGGTGTCGACCCCCGTTGGTCCCCCGCCATCGCCTGCATCGAGAGCACCAAGGGTGCTTATTGCGCCAATTCTTACAACGCCTGGGGCTGGAGTGCACGTGGCGGCGGTTGGCGCAGCTTTGGCAGCTGGAGCGAGGGCATCTCCGCTCACGTTGCCTATCTGGGCGCCAACTACGGCTCCACCCTTACCCCGGCAGCGGCCAAAAAGTACTGCCCGCCCACGTGGCAGGACTGGTACAACAAAGTCGCCGCTCAGATGAACCGCATCTAAGTGCAACTGCAAAGGGCCCCAATGGGGCCCTTTTTCTTTTAGGTAGCGGAGGTATCGACGACGCCGGTCGCATTGGCAACCGCGACTATGACGATCATGCATAGGAGCAGCACACC
>USNX01000087.1 GCA_900556205.1 uncultured Collinsella sp. | reverse complement strand
TTCTAAGCTTGGAAGAAATTGCATTGCAATTCGCGAGGAACCGCTGGCCGCTGCCGCATGCGGTATTGACGTTTTCCGTCATAAACTGCTGGCAATGGCGATTAGTTGTGCGCTGTGTGGGCTGAGCGGCGCGTTGCTCGCACATTACATGCATTATCTTGTCCCGACAATGTTCAACATGGCCAAGTCAAACGAACTGATTATGACAGCAATCCTTGGCGGACGCGGCAGCATCACGGGAACGCTGATCGCGGGCGCGGTATTGATTCCGCTGCCCGAGTTCCTCCGGTTTGGTTCGGCGCAGGAATGGAGAATGGTTCTTTATGGACTGCTGGTAGTTATTACAATTATTTTCCGTCCTACGGGCCTTGTTGGTGGCAAGGAAATAACACCGAAGGCCATTCGACAGTTCGGAATGCAAATGCGGCAGCGGTTACATCGAATGAATGGAGTGGTCCGGAAGGGGGATGGAGAGCATGAATAACCTCCCGTTTTTTTCCATTAAAGGACTTCATAAAAACTTTGGTGGAGTTATCGCAACAAATAATGTATCGATTGATATAAACAAAAACGAGATATTTGGAATTATCGGGCCGAACGGAGCGGGAAAGACTACGCTTTTTAATATGATTACCGGCGTGTATCACCCATCAGAGGGACATATCTTTCTGGAGAGTACCCAGCTTGACGGAATGCCCGTGCATAAAATCGCTCAGGCAGGCGTGGCGCGTACATTCCAGAATATCCGTTTGTTTTCGGATTTGACCTGCTATGAGAATGTAAAGACCTCATGTCAGAAAAACGTCCACTATGGCTTTTTAGACGGTATTCTAAGAACCTCTCGCTGTCGAAGCGAAGAGGCAAGGCTTGATAACGAGTGCAAAGAATACCTCAGGGAAGTAGGCCTATGGGAACAGGCGAATGTGCTGGCCCGAAATTTACCATATGGAATGCAGCGCCGTCTTGAGATTGCCCGCGCAATGGTTACCTTTCCCAAGTTGCTGCTGCTCGACGAACCGGCTGCAGGCATGAACGAGGAAGAGTCCCGCCAGCTGACAGAAATTATCAAGGAGCTGCGCGATAAGCACGATGTAACGATTATTATCATCGATCACCACATGGATGTTATTATGGATGTGTGCGACAAAATTACTGTTATCAATTTTGGCACGCAGATTGCAACCGGAGCGCCAGAGAGCATTCAAAGCAATCCGGATGTAATAGCAGCCTATCTGGGGGAGAATGAATCATGATTGAGATTAAAAATCTGCACTACTCTTACGGAAAGATTACGGCGCTGCGCGGGATCAATTTAGCAGCGAACTCCGGGGAAATTACCGCAATCATCGGGGCGAACGGCGCGGGAAAATCCACCCTGATGAAGTGCATTGCAGGTCTGCTCAAGCCAAATATCGGTGAGATCCTCTGCGATGGGGAAAGACTGCCGGCGGAGCCGCACAATGTGGTTAAGCGCAATATTGTTCTGGTTCCAGAGGGAAGATGGATTTTCCCAAACTTAACAGTTGAAGAAAACCTGAAAATGGGTGCGTATACCGTCAAGGATAATACGGAGAACATGGAAAAGGCATATGCCATGTTCAACCGTTTGGGAGAGCGCAAGCGGCAGTTGGCCGGAACGCTTTCCGGCGGGGAGCAGCAAATGCTGGCGATTGCGCGTGCACTGATGTCGAATCCGAAAACAATTCTTTTTGATGAGCCGTCCCTGGGACTTGCGCCGCTGATTGTTAATGATGTAATCGATATGATTCAGCGTGTCAACAGGTCCGGAATTTCGGTTATAGTCGTCGAGCAGAATGCAAAAAAAATACTGACAATCGCAAACCGCGCTTATGTGATGGAGCAAGGAAGGATTGTAAAGAGCGGCAGCGGGCAGGAGTTGGCGAGCGATAGCTCGATTGTGGAAGCATACCTTGGCGGTAGACGCGGAAAGTAGGGAGAATATTATGACAGAAAAGACTTGGAAAGCTACGCTTGATTATTTTGGGCTGGAGGGGCAAGTGGCCATCGTGACCGGCGCCGGTAACGGCATCGGAGAGGCAACAGCAACTATGCTCGCAAACCTTGGTGCGAAGGTCGCTGTTTGCGACATTGAAATTGCTCGCGCCGAACGAGTAGCACAGAATATTACGAATTGCGGAGGGACCGCAATCGCGGTCGCCTGCGATGTCGGTAGTCAGGAGCAGATAGAGCGAGCCGTCGAGGAGGTCGCCGCACAGCTTGGTTCCATAGATATTCTGGTAAATAACGCGGCAGGCTTTGGCGGGGGAAAGACATTGGATCAGGTAGATCTAAAGGAGTGGGACCGGCTGATTCATTTGAATCTGACCAGCGCCTATATGTTCTCCATGGCGGTTCTCCCTTATATGAAAGAGAAAAAACACGGAAAAATCTGTAATGTCAGTTCGGGCTCCGGTATTATCGGTGATAATACGGACGTTCACTATGCCTCAGCGAAGGCGGGCCTGATCGGAATGACAAAGGAGATGGCAACAGAGTTGATGCCATTTCAGATCAATGTCAACGCGCTTGGCACGGGCTTGACGGATACGAGAATGTCTCGCAGGAGCTATTGGGAGCAAAAGAAGAACAGTATTTCATGGCATCGTGTGGGTGAGCCGAAGGATCAGGCAGCTGCAATTACATATTTGGTTTCGGAGGCAGCTGAGTATTTGACGGGACAGGTTATTTGCCCTAACGGCGGGGCATGGATGCATGGGTAAAAATGATGAAAGATTATTTGAAAATTGCGGGGAAAGCGGCAATTGTATCTGGCTCTGCACAGGGAATTGGAAAAGGAATCGCAAAAGGACTTGCATCTTACGGTGCAAAAGTCATAATCTGTGATATCAATGATGAGCTTGGATTGCAGACTGTAGAGGAAATCCGCGAAGATGGTGGGTGCGCAGAATTCTGTTCTTTTGATGCGCTTTCATCGGAGAGCATAAAACGACTTGTGGATAAGACAAAGCAGAAGTTTGGCAGTGTGGATATTGTAGTCAACAGCGTAGGTGGAGGCGAGCAGCCTCGTGGCTTTGAGACATTGTCAGATGATGATTGGGATCGGATTATTCGCCTGAATCTTTATAGCATGTTCTATATGTGTAGAGCAGCATTTCCATATATGAAAGAACAGCTGTCAGGGAAGATCGTTAATATTAGCTCTGGATTTGCCCTTGCAGGTGGCGATTACTGCGCGCACTACGCTACGGCCAAAGCTGGCGCGATTGGATTTACAACATCGCTTGCAAAGGAAATGGCGCCATATAATGTAAACGTTAATGTCATTCCTGTCCCGACGACAGATACACCGCTGCTACGGGCAACACTTAGTCAGGAAATGATTCAGCGAGAGATTGATGTGACTCCAATGAAACGCATTGCGACAACGGAGGATATTGCTGATACGGTGCTTTTTTTGGTGTCCGATGCGGCTCGCTATATTACCGGACAGATCATTGCTCCGAATGGAGGAAGGAGAATGCTGGTGTGACAGCATTAGAAAGGTTATATAATGCCGCAGTGGTGCCCGTCGTCGTGCTCGACGACGCGGCGGATGCGGTGCCGACTGCTAAGGCGCTGCTTGCGGGCGGCGTGGACGTGATGGAGATCACGTTCCGCACTGCGGCAGCCGCCGATTCCATCACGGCAGTCGCCAAGGAGTGCCCCGACATGTTCGTGGGCGCGGGCACGGTCATCACGCTCGAACAGTGCAAGAAGGCCGTCGCCTGCGGCGCAAAGTTCATCGTCTCCCCGGGCTACAGCGAGGAGGTCGTGAGCTGGTGCGTGGAAAATGATATCGCCATCACCCCGGGCTGCGTCACGCCGACCGAGATCATGGCCGCGATGTCCCACGGCCTGAAGGTCGTGAAGTTCTTCCCGGCGAACGTCTACGGTGGCCTGAGCGCAATGAAGGCGCTCTCCGGTCCCTTCGGCGGCATCAAGTTCATCCCCACCGGCGGCGTGAACGACAAGAACCTTGCCGAGTATATCTCCGCGCCGTTCATCCATGCCGTCGGCGGCAGCTGGCTGTGCGCCAAGGCGGACATCGCCGCGCACAATTTCGACAAGATCACGAGCCTCTGCAAGGAGGCGCGCAAGACCGCGCTCGGCTTTGAGATCGCGCACATCGGCGTGAACGCCGGCGACGCGGAGGAGTCCCTTGCGGTGTGCCGCGCGCTCGACGCGGCCTTCGGCTTCGGCGTGAAGGAGGGCAACAGCTCCAACTTCGCCGGCAGCGGCGTGGAGGTCATGAAGAGCCCCTATCTCGGCAAGAACGGCCACATTGCGGTCAAGACCAATTCCATTCCCCGCGCGGCGGCGGAGCTTGCCAAGAACGGCTTCACGCTTGACGAGTCCACCGCCAAGTACAAGGGCGAGAAGATGGTCGCGGTCTATCTCAAGCAGGAATTCGGCGGCTTTGCCGTGCACCTGCTGCAGAAGTAAGGGAGGAACGAACGATGAAATTTTTGACTTTCGGTGAGATCATGCTGCGCCTGAAGGCGCCCGGACAGGAGTGCTTCTTCCAGTCCCCGATGCTCGAGGCCACCTTCGGCGGCGGCGAGGCCAACGTGGCCGTCTCCCTTGCCAACTACGGCGAGGACGCGGCGTTCCTGACGGTCCTGCCCGATAACGCCATCGCGGACGCCTGCAAGGCGGAGCTGCGCCGCTTCGATGTGGATACCAAGCGCATCGTCACCGGCGAGGGCCGTATGGGTATCTACTATCTCGAGGGCGGCGCGAACCAGCGCCCGAGCAAGGTCGTCTACGACCGTGCCTATTCCGCCATCGCGCTGGCCAAGCCCGGCGATATCGACTGGGACAAGGCGTTCGACGGCGTGGAGTGGTTCCACATCACCGGCATCACGCCCGCCATCAGCGAGAGCGCGATGGAGCTTTCCGTTGCGTCTGTCAAGGAGGCAAAGAAGCGCGGCATCACCGTCTCCTGCGACCTCAACTACCGCAAGAACCTCTGGAAGTACGGCAAGAAGGCGAGCGAGGTCATGCGCGAGATCGCAAAATATGTCGACGTGGCCATCGCCAACGAGGAAGACGTGCAGAAGTCTCTCGAGATCACCGTGGACGATGTGAACGTCGAGTCCGGCGAGCTGGACCGCGCAAAGTACAAGGCGCTCGGCGACAAGGTGCTCGCGGCGTATCCCGATATGAAGATGATCGCCATCACGCTGCGCGAGAGCCACAGTGCCGATTGGAACGGCTGGGCGGCCTGCCTGAACGACGGCAAGGACTTCTACGTTTCCAAGAAGTACGAGATTCGCGACATCGTGGACCGCGTCGGCGGCGGCGACAGCTTTGCCGGCGGCCTGCTCTACGGTCTCAACCACTATGAGGACAAGCAGTCCGCGCTGGAGTTTGCCGTGGCAGCGAGCTGCCTGAAGCACTCGGTCATCGGCGACTTCAACCGCGTGAATGTTTCCGACGTGACCAAGCTCATGGGCGGCGACGGCACCGGCAGAGTGCAGAGATAAAGAACTTGCGGCAGAGATGTGATTGCGCAAACAGAATGTATTCACTGCCTGATTTGCTGAGAAAAGACGAGGACGAAAATCCGCAGCGATACAAGTTTGATATGACACTTGCCGTATTGCCCTAAGTTTAAGACAGAGTTTCTTGTCGATGTCCGTAATAAGCCGATGACCATACTTGAGAAACTGCAAACATAAGCTCAGCGGAGATAGCCGATGCAGGCTATCTCCGCTGAATATTCATATTGTCTATAGCGACGAAAAATATGGCGGTATGCAGCCATCTGAATTTGTGACATTTTTTGCTGTAAGCAGAAAGCAAATGCGTGGTCATATTCTTTGGTGCCGTCAAGATTTATGCGCAAATTTATTTGCAGGCTCCGGCAGACCTGAAGTCAGCCGGCAATAGAGGCGTCGTGCAGAGCCGCCTCCAAGTGCTTCATGTTCATGTATTTCTTGTTGCCCCACTGGGTA
>USNX01000086.1 GCA_900556205.1 uncultured Collinsella sp. | reverse complement strand
AACCAGGACGTGGCGGCCCTCGCGCGGCTCACGGTCGACCGCCCCATCCATCTGCGCTTTATCGAATACATGCCCATCGGCGACGAGCACACGAGTTCACATTGTGCCGTGGACCCGCATGCACCCACGCTCAATCCCGAGCTGTGGGACGCGAGCGATACCGTGCCGAGCGACGAGCTGCGGGCACGCATCAATGTCGGCGCCGCTGCGGCTGGCCTGGACGAGCTTGAGCCACTCGACATCAACGACGCTCCTGCCGGTGCCGGTCCCGCGCGCTACTGGCGCTTCCCGGACGCGGCGGGCACGGTCGGTTTCATTAGCGCCATGTCCAATCATTTTTGCGCGAGCTGCAACCGTTTGCGCCTGACAGCGGACGGCAGCGTGCGTCCCTGCCTGTTCAGCGATGCCGAGTATTCGGTTCGCGAGGCGCTGCGCCATGGTGATGATATGCAGGTACTTTCGATTTGGCGCGATGCCGTGGCCCACAAACCGCAGGAACACGCGATAATTGAGGGCACGCAACGATTTATGTCCCAAATCGGAGGATGATCATATGGCCAAGAGCAGGTACGCCGATGCCACCAAGGCCGCTCGCAGGGCCGCGATGTCTGCCCACAAAGCCACGGCTGCGGCGAATGCTGACAACGCCGCCGCGCCCGCGCAGCCGACTGCCAGCGCTGCCACCGAGCCCGCCCGCGACGCCCGTCGCGACGAGCTGACGCACGTGGATGCCAAGGGCGAGGTGCGCATGGTCGACGTGTCCGACAAGGCCGAGACGCACCGCATCGCCATCGCCGAGGGTACGATTCTCATGCATCCCGAGACGCAGGCGATGGTGCTGCAGGACCGCGCCAAGAAGGGCGACGTGCTTGCTTGCGCGCGCGTGGCGGGCATCATGGCCATCAAGCGCACGAGCGACATCATCCCCATGTGCCATCCGCTGCTCATCACCAAGAGCAAGTGCGATATCGAGCCCATCGCTCCGGCGGGAACGCCGGCCGACGAGACGCCCGAGGGCTGGGCGCCGGCGCGTCCGGACGGGCAGGTCGGTTTTCATGTGCTGGTCACGGCTGGCGTGACGGGCAAGACCGGCATTGAGATGGAGGCGCTGACCGGCGCGAGCGCCGCGTGCCTGACCATCTACGACATGTGCAAGGCCGTCGACCGCGGCATGGAGATCGTCGATGTGCGTTTGCTGCACAAGGAGGGTGGCCGTTCGGGCGTATGGGACCGTGCGGAGCGTCAAGCCGCCACCGCCGAGGCCGCCGCTGCCGACGGCACCGCGCCCGTCGCTGCACCAGCGCTCGCAGCTCCCATGCCGGCTGTCCCCGCCATCGCGTTTATCGGTTACCAGAACTCGGGCAAGACCACGCTCGTTGAGAAGGTCATCGCCGAGCTTACCCGCCGTGGCCTGCGCGTGGGTTCGCTCAAGCATCATGGGCATCACGGCTTCGATATCGACGTGCCTGCCAAGGATACCTGGCGCCATCACCAGGCTGGCTCCAAGCACGTGGGCCTCATCTGCGCCACGCGCTGGGCGGAGTACGCCGACACGCGCGAGGAGGACGAGATGCCCGCGCGCGAACTGCTGTCGCGCTACAACGATGTCGACGTGGTGATCATCGAGGGCTACAAGACCGAGGGCTTCGACAATATCGTGGTCGCGCGCTCTGGCGTCGACCGTCTGCGCGGCAAGAGCTCACTTGATCTGGTCGACGGCCGCACACTGGCTCTAGCCTGCAACGAGGCCCTGGCACGCCAAGCCTTCGACGCCGGCTTCGCGACCCGAGCCATTAACATCAACGACGCCCGAGCCATCTGCGACCTTATCCAAGACCATCTCGCCTAAAACCTGCCAAAAAGGGACAGGTTTATTTTGGCAGGTTTTTCTGGGCAAACGTCACTTCCGCCACAAAGGGGCCAGGCACCTTTGTGGTGGTTTTTGCTTTGGTAGATGTTTGGGACATGCCTTAAAATCTACCAAGAAGTTCATCCGGGCGAAGACGGAGAGAAGAGGCCCGATGCGTCCTTAACGTGGCATACGGAAAGATTGAGTCGATGGTCGGCGGTCAATGCCCGCGGCCCGTATTCGTATGCAACAAGGAGCGCCCATGTCCCTATCTCGAATCTCAAAATCCCAACCGTCGCTGTCCGCGCAGGCCAAGCGCCTGGTGGCGATGCGCTTTCTCATCTACACCGGTTTTCAGACTAGCTACTTTATCGGCGTCATCGGAACGCTTACCTATGCGGACGATGCCTCGGTCGTCGCGACATCGCTGGCCGTCCTGTTTATGAATGTATTTGTGATCCTGGGGTCCTTTGCGGGCGGCGCGGTGCTCGACGCTTGGGGTCCGTGCCGGCATTTCCGGGCGATTATCGTCGGCACGTTGGCAACCGGCGCGGCAATCCTCGCCTTTGGCAGCGCGACCGGTATCGTCCTGCTCGGCGCGGTGCTCCTGGGCTTTGTAATGGGGTTCGCCCAGCCCATCGCCACATCCTATCCGGCCTACCTCACCGACGATCCCGTCGAGCTCAAAGACATTAACTCCGCCATAACCATGTTCTCAAACGTGAGTATTATCGTCGGCCCCACGCTGGGCGGCTTTGTCGCGGCGGCTGCGTCGTCGCGCGCGGTGTTCGTGCTTATGATGCTCTTTACCGTACTGGCGCTCGTCGCCGGTTGGGGCTTTAGGTCGCAGACCAGCCATGTCACCGGGGATGCGGATGCCGATTCGGAAGAGGAAGGGGAGCGTGCGGGACAAAGCCCCGACCCCAACACATCTTCCCGCGCCACCTTCGCAGCCAGCGTCAAGACAGTCTTTACCAACAGCGTCCTCGCCCTACTGTTCTGCATCATCTTTCTTTCGAATTTTGGCTATGGCGCCTTTGACCCGCTGGAGTCGTTCTTCTACCGCGATGTCCTGCACGTCGGTGTCGAATGGATGGGCTGGCTCTCGTCGGCCTGCGGTGTGGGTGCAGTGCTGGGCGCTGTACTCGCGCTCCGCTTGCCGTCGCGCTTCGTCAGCCTCAAAACGCTGCTCGTGGCACTCATGTCCGTAGGCCTGGGAAGCCTGCTCTACGTGGGAACGCCGTACGTGGGCGTAGCCCTTGTCGGCCAGATTGTCCTGGGCGTGGCCTGGGGTGTCGTCAACCCGCTCCACAACACTATCGTGCAAACGACGGCTCCGCTCGAACAGCTCGGTCGCGTGAACTCGGTCATGGGTTTTGGCAACATGTTCGCCGGCGTGGCCCCGCTGGCGATTGCCCCGTGGCTGGCGGCGACGTTTGGTGTGCAGCGGACGCTCGTAGGGGCGGGCATGGTCGTGACGGCGGTTCCCGCGGCGTTGCTGCTGTTTGGACGCCGGCATTTTGATCGTGCCGCAAGGCAGTAAAAACCATCGCAACATTCGATGAAAATCGCGATTTTGCCGGAAAACGCCGAATGTTGTGATGGTTTGTGCCCCAGGTCCGGCCAGGCCATCCTGCGAGTCCGGCCACCACAGAGGGGCCAGGCTCCTTTGTGGTGGTTTTTGCTTTGGCGGGCCGCACCTGTGCCTTGGTATACCATGTACGCCGTTCACGAATACGCCCCACACCGCCGCACAACCCAGAAAGGCCCCCATGGACACCACCTTCAGCCACATCAAAGCCGTGTTCTGCGATATCGACGGCACGCTGCTCACGAGCCAGCACGCGGTGTCCCCGCGCACCGTGGCGGCGATCCGCGCCCTGCGCGGGCGCGGCGTGCTCTTTGGCCTGTGCACCGGGCGCGACGCCCATGCGACCGAGGCCATGTACGAGCTCTGGGGCATCGAAGGCCTGGTAGACGTGATGGTGGGCTGCGGTGGCGCCGAGGTCATCGACCGCGCGCACGACATCAACGAGCTGAGCTATCCGCTGCCGGGCGAGACCATCGCGCGCATCTGCAAGCACATGGCGGACCTTCCGGCAACGCCCGTCTGCCCCCGAGACGGCGTGTTCTACGTGCCCGAGAGCAACGCGTGCGTCGAGCACCTGTCGCGCGTCGACGGCGTGCCCTACCAGGTGGTCGATTTTGCCGAGTTTTTGCGCGAGCCGCAGCCCAAGGTGATGTTTACCATGGCGCCCGAGGTAATGCCGCGGGTGATTGAGCGGGCGTCGACGTTTGTCGATGACACTGTTAAGGCGGCGGCTCTGCAAACCACGCAGCGGCTCTACGAGTTCATGGATCCGCGCGTGTCCAAGACGCGCGGCCTTGTGCGCGTGGCGGAGCTCAACGACATGGAGCTCCAGGACATCTGCGTGTTTGGCGATGCGGACAACGACACCCGCATGGTGGCTGACGCCGGCGTGGGCGTGGCCATGGCAAACGGCAGCGATGCCACCCGCGCCGCCGCCGACTTTGTAACCGCCAGCAACGACAAAGACGGCATCGCGATCTTTATCGAGGAGCATCTGCTGTAGCGCCGGGGGAGAACCACCGCAAAGGGGACAGGCTCCTTTGCGGTGGTCTCAGGCGGTTTGGGCGAATTGATGCCTAAAATCTGCGCGAAAATTCAAATAACGTTGTCTGAGCATCATGCTTCTAACCACCGATGAGTTAAAGATATTCCCATCAATTTGGTAGTCTATTCCTCCCGGTTAATGATCTACCGTTCACGGTCGATTTTCGACCGTTCGCAGGACGCATGCTCTTGAGCAAAATGTTGTGCAAATAAATAAAATGCTATTAAAAAATGATAACTAGCTTAATTACCAGTAGAAATAGATATTTCATAGCGAATAAACGAAGGTAAATCCGAGCAAATGTCAAGAGAATTGAGAATTCGCTACAAAACTATCGGTATTTTTGCTTAGATGTTCAAACAATCGCTACAATATGGATTACTAAGCGTGCGTAATTACAGGTTGCGCAGATACGTTTGATAGTGAAAGAGCAAGATCGCGGTCTCTTGGGGAGGAGACATCGATGAAAGCGAATTCAGAAAAAACTAAGCAGAGTAAAAAAGCGACGCGCCGTGTACTGGCAGGCGTTTTGTGCGGAGCCTCCGTGTTGAGCCTGGTACTGTCGCTCGTCATGCCTCCGATCTCGCAGGCCATTGCCAACGATGTCCAGACAGTTTCTACCGAGGAAACTGTGATGGGGGGGGGTTCCTCAAGTGAGTCTTCTCGTGTAGACAACGCTACCAACGGGGGCACCGAAAACCAGAATAGCAGCGACGCCGAGAATGAGGCGAACGAGGATACCGTTGCACCAGACTCGACAGCCGATGACGCGGAGGCCGAGGGCGCCGCGCAGCCTTCCGATGCACAGACTTCTGATGATGATAATAGCGACGAAAGCGCAATTGCCCCCGCCAGCGTCAGTGCCGATGACTATGCCAAGGTAGAGGGTGATGTTTCCGGGAAATTCGCCAAAGGCGGCAAGTTTCAACTGACGGGTTCTGCCTATTCGGATCAGCAGATTATCATCAACAAAAACACCACCATTAATCTTGCGGGAAACATGCTCTACAACTGCTCCGGCGGCCTGGACTCCTTCTTTGTGGTCAAAGACAGAGCCACGCTCACTATCGAGGACACTATCGGGGACTCAGATAGCGCAAAAGACGAAAAGACTCCGGTCAACAATACGTCGGCGGGCCAGCTTGCGACTATGGCATGGAAAAAAGGGGGCGGCTCTAATCTCGGCACCCCTAAGAGTCTTACTTACTATGAGACTATGAGCACGCCCAATACAGATGGACTTTGCACCACCGAGACTACGTACGAGCATGTTGTTACGGGCTTTGGCGCTATCGATGCGGCATCGGAAAGCGGTTCCGTAAGGCAAGTGGTCACCGTTAATGAGGGCTGCACGCTCGATCTCAAGGGCGGCATGATTACCACGGCCGCCAATCTGAGCGATAACGGCCATGTGATTCTTTCTACGGGTAAGGTCATAATCGAAGGCGGTTACGTCACCAACGGCAACCGCGGTGGCTGGGGCGGTGGTCTGTGCATAACGGGCGCGAAAGCCAGCCTCGAAATGACAGGCGGTGTGGTCGCGGGAAACAAGGCAGCTTCTGGCGGCGGCGTCTACGCTGACAACGGAGCCACCTTGAAGCTTACGGGTGGAATCATCTCTGGCAACGCTACGTATTCTGATTCGGATGGTCACGGTGGCGGCAT
>USNX01000085.1 GCA_900556205.1 uncultured Collinsella sp. | reverse complement strand
CTCGAGAACCTGGTCAAAAACGGCCGCGCCCCCAAACTCGCCGGCCAGCTGACGCAGATGCTCAACATTCGCCTGGCCGTTTCGCCGGAGTGGAAATCGGGCGAGATCAAGGCCATCAAAAAGGGCCGCGGCGCCAAGCGCATCGTCGCCAACACCATGGCCGATTGCCTCGCATTTTTGGCCGAGCATCCGGGCTCCAGCGTGCGCGTGCTCACGACCGGCGCCGCCGAGGAGCAGGAACTTGTCAACGAGACGCTCGCAGGCCAAGACTATGTAGACGCCGGCACCGGCCCCATCGGCTGCACCATCGCCACCCATGTAGGCGTCGACGCCATCGCCATCAGCTACTGCCCCCGCTACCAACCTGCCAATTAGGGTTACCCATACCACTTGCGGTGAAATAGGGACTGTTTTTGGCTTATCAGCCGCAAATCAATCCCTATTCCACCGCAACTTAGAAGCAGTTCATTTGGGACGGGGCTAAAAAGACTGGTATCAAACGTTTCAGACCAGTCTTTTAGCCCCGTCCCATTTTACCTACCCTACATCAGCCCGCTCAGGGCGATGTCGACGGCTTCGTTGAGGTCGTCGGTGATGTGGACAAGGTCTGGATCGAGTGGGCTGATCATGCCGGCATCCATCACCGGGCCGTTGAGCCAGTCGAACAGGCCCCTCGCGGTACCCACTGGACAAAAAATGGCAAATATGAGTACCGCCACCAAATTAGTAGCAGCAAAATCTCGCCGGAATTGATCATTTCGATCAATTCCACGTCTTGCCAAGGCTCAAAATTCCGTGTTTAGTGGGTTAGATATATAGAATAATGTGGAATTGGTATTCTATTCTTACCAAATGTTATGAGACTACATTAACAACAGTACTCATATTTGACGTTATTTGACCACGGAGTCATTCGAGGACCCCTCCCCACGCCGCCAACACGCCCCATAGCCGCCAAAACACCTTTAACAACAGCCGCCGCACGTTTTGGCACCGGCTAATTGCCACTCACGGATCGGTACCCCACTATTACCGAACCAAAATCGAAGTCGCGTATCTCATAAAGCTGAAATGACGTACCCTCATCCCAATGAACGCTGACAAGAATGGCATTCAAATGAGCAACGCCGTGCATCAATACGCCCTTTTCGGGAACGCCTTATTCAAACTCAATAAAACGGTTGTCCACGCTTCAGATCCGCGTAAGCAGATCGTAATCTGTAGCAACGGTCCAGACATCCGTTACGCAACACTCGAAGAATGGGACAAAGCCGGCAAATCTTTCGGCGAACGTGCACAGACCGAGGGCATCGTTACCAGCGCGAGCCCAGCGCGCGACAAACTCGAGCTCTTTCGCAATCTTTTTACCGGCCGCAAAGATGTGCACGCTCACGGGTATCGCAGAAAAGACGGGGGCATCGGCTATACACCCGCCTGCGCAAATGAGTGGAAGTCAGGCATTTGCCCCAAAGCAAACCATCACAGAATTAAATGCGCTGAATGTCGCAGCCGCACATTCCTTGAGCTGAACGATGCCGCCATTATCGCCCATTTCAAAGGCAGCGACGACAGGCTCCGGGACGTCATAGGTCAATATGTTCTCGACAAAGACTGCAACACAAATGTCCTTGTCATTGATTTTGACAAAGCCGATTGGAAAGAAGCGACAAACGCTATCAGGCTTGTCGTAAAAAACCATGGAATTAACGCTGCGGTCGAGCGATCAAGGTCAGGCAACGGCGCGCATATCTGGTTTTTCTTCCTAGAACCTATAAACGCAAAGACAGCACGAGATTTCGGTAGCTGCCTTATCGCCGAAGCAGCGGCACTCAACAAGACAATCACCTTCGAAGCCTTTGACCGAATGATACCCGCGCAGTCCACCATTCCTGAAGGCGGCTTTGGAAATCTCATTGCGCTGCCCTTTCAGGGAAAAGCGCAGCGGGAAGGAAACAGCGTATTTGTTGACGAACGATTCGAGCCCTTTCCCGACCAATGGCTTTACCTTTCGCAAATCCAACTAATCTCGCGTGCGACGGTGGATCGTCTGATCGAGGACACCAAAAACAAACCGCTTGGAATAGCAACAGCTGCAGCGACAAACAAAGCCAGGCGCAATGTCCAAAAGCCACGAAAGCGGCTCCCGCTCACGCCACGAGACTTCCCCTCGAACCCGCCCGTCACACAAGCCGATATGCTCTACATCCCCGAAAAGTCTCTGAGCCCGGCAGCTCAAATGGAAATCCGCGGGCTCGCAACATTCGCCAACCCGGAATTCTTCCGCGCGCAATCTATGCATCAATCAGTATTCGGTAAACCGCGGCTCATAGACCTCAGTGAGCTTAGAGGCGGCTGCGTCGCGATTCCCAGAGGCTGCAAAACCAAGCTTGAGCAGCTGCTCCAAGAAACCGGCGTTACTGCCCACTATTTAGACGAACGCCAATCCGATAATCAAATTGTGATGACATTTAAAGGCGCCCTTCGCCCTGAACAGCAAATCGCCGCTGACCAGATGCTCTCGTACGAAGATGGAATCATGTCCGCGCCGACGGGCTTCGGTAAAACCGTCATCGGGGCTTATCTTATTGCCGCCATTGGTCTTCCAACGCTCGTCATCGTTCCCAAGACTGCACTCATAACCCAATGGAAATCCCAGCTCGAGCGATTTATCGACATTACGGACAACAGAGAACCCGTCCGAACCCCAAAAGGACGAATCAGCAAGAGGCAGCCTCCGATCATCGGACAAATAGGAGGAGGCAAAAATGCCGTAAGCGGCCTCGTCGACGTCGCTTCGTTCCAGTCGCTGTCTGGCAAAGACCCTCAAACCGGGGAGCCGATAGTTAAGGACCTTGTTCGTAATTACGGCCTCATTATCTGCGACGAATGTCACCACGCCGCCGCGCCACAGCTCGAGCTTGTTCTCAAGTCTGCCCCGGCCAAATACGTATACGGCCTTTCCGCAACGCCCGAGCGCTCCGACGGTCTTACGCGGGCACTCTCCATGCTCTGCGGCCCGCTTCGCTATGTCATCGATCCAAAAACGCAAGCGATCCAGCAGGGCATCCAGCGCATCGTACGGCCTCGTTTTACCGGAATTCGACTACCCGCCTACGAGCCAGGTGCAAGCTTCAATCAGATTCTCGACCTTCTGTGCGCGCATGCAGCTAGAAACAAACTAATTGTCGACGATGCCCTCGAAGCCGCATCAAGCGGTCGACACCCACTTGTGCTTTCAAAAAGGAAAAAGCATGCCGAGGAGCTTTGCGGGCTCCTTCGCGACCGCGGACACGAGCCCATCCTCCTCACCGGGGAAATCGATGCTAAAGAGAGGAAGGCGATACTGAGCAAGCTTCCCGGCTTTGAGCACGAGTGCAGAATCATCGTTGCCACCGAAAGCCTTCTGAGCGAGGGGTTCGACCTTGCATATCTCGACAACTTGTTTATTGCGACGCCGATAGCCTGGGATGGCAGCGTAACGCAACAGGCAGGAAGGCTGCATAGAAATTACGACGGCAAACAGCGGGTTGAGATATTCGACTACGTTGATTTGTCGATACCCATGCTCGCCCGCATGTACCAGAAGAGACTCAAGACGTACGCCAAGCTTGGGTACGAAGTCTACGTGACCGGAAGCGGCGAGCAGCCCGATCAAAACATTCTCGTAGAGCCTGCGAATGCCGTAGAGGTTCTAGTTGAAGACATCGCCGATGCCGCCAAAAGCATCTTCATTGCAGCCCCCTACGCATCCACCGCCTGCCTCGCAAAGCTCGGCGATACAATCAGAGATGCCATTGCCCGAGGGATTGCCCTTGAGATTTACCTTGCCTCGACTCCGCGTGAAGATGCAAAAGAGACTTTGGCCGAAATGAACGTCGAGTATGCCATTAGAGCAGAAGGGCGTTTGTGTGCAGTGATAATTGACGAAGAAACTGTCTGGTACGGAACGATCCCGCTGCTAGCTTTCCCAAAGAACGAAGACTGCAGCATCAGGTTCAAAAACAGCGAGATCGCAGCGGAGCTCTTAGACGAAGTCAGCCACAAGGGAAAGCCAGATGCCGCGTCAACAGACGGAACATCGCCATCACTTGCGGTGGAATAGGGACTGTTTTTGGCTCATCAGCCGCAAATCAATCCCTATTCCACCGCAATTTAGAAGCAGGCGGTTAGCTCAACGGGCCCTGAAATAACTCTTGATGCGAACCCATTCTGACCAGTCGGATCACTGGGTTAGTTTTATGCGGCAGGTAAAGAACGACCACGTCGACCAGGCCATCGGAAAGATGAAAATCGATGTGACCGTTGTAATTGCCGCCCGGGTTAGAGAGCTCGTGGGCACCGTATTCCGCCGGAAGTGAACCATGCGCAGCAAGCTCGGCGATAGCTGCCTTAAACTCGGTTTTTAGCTGCGGATGGCTCTGCATCGTTCGCTTATAGTCGGCCTTAAACTGAGCCTCGACCTTAATCTCAAACATCGCCTAGTCCTCATCGAGAAACGTCATCAACTCATCGACGTTATCGAATGACGGGCTGTCGTCCGGCAGAATTCCCAGCTCATGGGCCTCGGCGATCACCATAGCACGCCTCGTCGCCTCGTTGGGCACCTCCGGTCGCCCCACAATCTCAAACGGGATCTTCCGCTGGTTCACAAGCTGCCGAACAGCAAGGTTGAGATAAGAATTAAGGCTCAGGCCAACCGAATCTAAAAACTCAGTCGCCTGCTCCTTGAGCCCCTCCTCGATGCGGACCGTCGTGGGCTTAATCGTTGCAGTAGACATACGTGACCTCCTCGCCCTCGTCTTTTGCATCAGTATACCCAAAAGAAATGGCAATCTGATGTTAGATAGCATCAGATTGCCATGCATATTCATGTCGCGGCGGCACGATTGCTCTACATCAGCCCGCTCAGGGCGACGTCGACCGCCTCGTTGAGGTCGTCGGTGATGTGCACGAGTTCGGGATCGAGCGGGCTAATCATACCGGCGTCCATCACCGGACCGTTGAGCCAGTCGATTAGGCCCTGCCAGTACTCGCTGCCCACCAGCACGAGCGGCATGCGCTTGACCTTGTGCGTCTGCACCAGCGTGAGCACCTCGAACATCTCGTCGAGCGTGCCAAAGCCGCCGGGAAACACGATGGCACCCGAGCTGTATTTGACGAACATGGTCTTGCGCACAAAGAAGTAGCGAAAGTCCATGCCGAGGTTCACGTATTTGTTAAGCCCCTGCTCGTGCGGCAGCTCAATCCCCAAGCCAACCGACTTGCCGTTGACGCTCGCCGCTCCCCTGTTGGCCGCCTCCATGATGCCGGGGCCACCGCCGGTGATAACCGCCACGCCGCGCTGAGCGATCTTGCGGCCGACGGTGCGCGCCGCCTTGTAAACCGGGTCCGTCTTGGGCGTGCGGGCGCTACCGAAGATGGTCACCGCGGGGCCAAGCTCGGCGAGTGCGCCAAATCCATCGACGAACTCGGCCTGGATACGCAGCACGCGCCATGGATCGGCATGCAGCCAGTCGGTCGAATCCTCGGGCGCCAGCAGGTTGGCGTAGGTATTGTCTTTAGGAATCATGGGCCCGCGCATGACCACGGGGCCGCGGCGGTACGTCTCGTCGTAGGCGGGCTCGCCCTCGACGTTCTCGTTCTTAATCATGGGTACTCCTATCGAAAAAAAGAAACGGGCGGAGTCGACGCCATGCGCCAAACACCCGCCCGAACATCAACTATTCGGTATGGTACCCACGATGCATCAAGTGCCTGCAAGCTATCGGTCAGCGGTCGCGCAGACGGTGTCAGCGAATGTGCCGAGCAGCCGGCGCCCTGCCCTTTGCCGTAGCCCACGCCCTGCAAGCACCCGCGCCGCTCTTAGTAATCCACCGCCGCAGGGCTGTTCATCCAGTCGCTCACGAACGCACCGTAACGGCCCTCGATAATGGCCTGGCGAGCACGCTGCATAAGGTTGAGCAGGTAGTAGATGTTGTGCATCGACAGCAAAATGCCGCCGAGCATCTCCTTCTGCGTGACCATGTGGCGGATGAGCGCGCGGCTGTAGCCGCCCGTGCACACCGGGCAGGTGCAGGTGGGATCGATGGGACCATCGTCGTGCGCAAAGCGAGCGTTGCGGAAGTTGAGGCGACCCTCGCTGGAGAACGCCGTACCCATG
>USNX01000084.1 GCA_900556205.1 uncultured Collinsella sp. | reverse complement strand
TCTTCGGCCAATCGCACTCCCCCGCTATCGGCTGCTCGCTCGATGGCATCCCGGCGGGCATCGCCGTGGACCAGGAGAAGCTGCAGGCCTTCCTCGACCGTCGCGCCCCCGGTCGCGACGAGACCGCGACCAAACGCCGCGAGGCCGACGCCGCCCACATCATCGCCGGTATTGTCGATGGACATACCACCGGAGCGCCCATTGCAGCGATTATCGAGAACACCAACACGCGCTCCAAGGATTACTCCGAGCTGCGCCGCAAGCCCCGTCCCGGACACGCGGACTTCCCTGCGCGCGTGAAGTATCACAACATGCACGATGTCGCTGGTGGCGGGCATTTCTCCGGCCGCCTAACGGCACCCTTGTGCATCGCCGGCGGCATTGCGCTGCAGGCACTCGAGGCACGCGGCATTCAGGTCATGGCGCACGTCGCGCAGATCGGCGGCATCTCCGACCTGCCGATGGACGATATGGTCTATCGCGAGGCCGACCGCAAGGCGATCCTTACGAACGATCTGCCGTGCATTGACGCCGCCGCAGCCGGCCGCATGCGCGAGGAGATTCTGGCCGCGCGCGACGAGCTCGACAGCATCGGCGGCATCGTGGAGTGCGGCATTTACGGGCTTCCCACGGGCATCGGCGACCCCATGTTCGACGGCATCGAGAACCGCATCGCGCAAATCGCGTTTAGCATTCCCGCCGTAAAGGGCGTGGAGTTTGGCATGGGCTTTGCCGTGGCCGCCATGCGCGGCAGCGAGAACAACGATCCGTATCGCATCGACGCCGAGACCGGAAAGATCGAGGTCGAATCCAATAACGCCGGCGGCATCCTGGGCGGTATTTCGACCGGAGCGCCCGTCATGTGGCGCATGGCCGTAAAGCCGACGCCCTCGATTGGCCGCGAGCAGCAGACCGTAGACATGGACGCCATGGAAAATGCCGAGCTCTCGGTCCACGGCCGTCACGATCCCTGCATCGTCCCCCGGGCCGTCCCCGTAGCCGAAGCAGCCGCCGCCCTCGCCATCTGGGACGCTCTCCTCGAGGACGCAGGCCAGCTCTAACCCACCCACCCCAAGGCAACGATTCACGAAAGGGGTCCCTATGGACCTTGCCGACATCCGCCAGGCCATCGATGGCATCGACACCACGCTTCTCAACAGCTTTGTCGAGCGCATGGACATTGCCACCGAGGTCGCCAAATCAAAGATCGAGATGGGCAAGGCCGTCTTTGACCCCGCCCGCGAGCGCTCCAAACTCAACAACCTCGCCAGCCGCGCACCCGAGCGCTACGAGGCCCAAACCATCACCCTGTTCCGTCTCCTCATGAGCATGAGCAAGGCCGAGCAGCAGCGCTACATCAACGAGCTCAAGGGCATCACGGTGTCGCAAAAGGCCCATGCCACGGCCACAGCCTTTGACATGCCCTTCCCTCAAACGGCTTCCGTCGCCTGCCAGGGCGTGGAAGGTGCCTATAGCCAGATCGCCGCGTGCAAACTCTTCGACGTGCCCGACATCGCGTTCTTCGAGACCTTCGAGGGCGTCATGCGTGCCGTGCGCGACGGCTTCTGCGAGTTTGGCGTGCTGCCCATCGAGAACTCCACCGCCGGCTCGGTCAACGCCGTCTACGACCTGCTCGCCCAGTTCGACTTCCACATCGTGCGTTCGCTGCGCCTCAAGATCGACCATAACCTGCTCGTCAAACCCGGCACCAAGCTCGCGGACATACGCGAGGTCTACAGCCACGGTCAGGCCATCGCGCAGTGCGCTAGCTTTATCGAGGCCCACGGCCTGCACGCCACCAAGTACCCCAACACGGCCATGTCGGCCGAGATGGTAGCCAGCTCTGAGCGCACCGATGTTGCCGCCATCGCATCGCGCAGCTGTGCGGCGCTCTACGGCTTGGAGGTGCTGGAGCCCAACATCCAGGACTCGGACAACAACTACACGCGCTTTGTCGTCATCAGCCGCGAGCCGCGCGTCTATCCCGGTGCCAACCGCACATCGCTCATGATCACCACGGCCAACGAGCCGGGCGCCCTCTACCGCGTGCTCGAGCGCTTCTATGCACTCAACATCAACCTCATCAAGCTCGAAAGCCGCCCCATCCCCGGCCACGACTTTGAGTTTATGTTCTACTTCGACCTGGACTGCCCCTTTGGCAGCAAGGCCCTCGACGACCTGCTCGATTCCATCGACGACGTGTGCGAGAGCTTCACCTACTTTGGCAGCTACACGGAGGTACTCTAGATGACCGATACCGCCGCAACCCGCCCCTACGGCGTACTGGGCCGCGTGTTGGGCCACAGCTACACCCCGACCATCTACAAAGAGCTCGCGGGGCTCGAGTACGTGCGATTTGAGCGCGAGCCCGAGGACCTCGCGGCCTTTATGATGGGCGACGAGTGGGAAGGCACCAACGTGACCATCCCCTACAAGCGCGCCGTCATGGAGCATCTGGACGAGCTGAGCCCGCTCGCCGAGCGCATGGGCAACGTCAACACCATCACGCGCCTAGCCGACGGCCGCCTGCGCGGCGATAATACTGACTACTTTGGCTTCCAATGCCTAGTCGAGGAGCTTGGCGTAGAGGTCGCCGGCAAGAAGGCCCTCGTACTCGGCGCCACCGGTGGTGCCGGCACCACGGCAAGCATGGTGCTGGGAGACCTGGGCGCCATCGTTGTGCCCGTGGGTCGCACGAGCGAGGTCAACTACGGCAACATCGCGCAGCAGTCCGACGCCGCCCTGCTCGTCAACTGCACGCCCGCCGGCATGTTCCCCCACTGCCCCGACGCCCCCTGCACGCTCGAGGGGCTCAATGCGCTCGAGGGCGTTATCGACATTGTCTACAACCCCGCTCGCACGGAACTCATGCTCGAGGCCGAGCGCCGCGGCATCCCCTGCATCGGCGGCCTGCTTATGCTTGTGGCACAGGCGGCACAGGCCGTCGAGCGCTATACCGGCCAAGTCACCCCGCGCAAGCGCATCTTGGACGTAACGAAGCGTCTGTCCCGCCGCGAACAAAACATCGCGCTGATCGGCATGCCGGGTTCGGGCAAGACCCGCGTGGGCGAGCAGATCGCCCAGCTCACGGGCCGCGAGCACATCGACTTGGATCGCGCGCTCGAGGAGCGTCTGGGCATGCCCTGTGCCGACTTTATCGTCGAGCGCGGCGAGGCGGCCTTCCGCGAACAGGAGACGGCTGCGCTGGCCGACATCTCCAAGCGCAGCGGCCTGGTGCTCTCCACCGGCGGCGGCGTGGTCACACGCGACGAGAACTACCCGCTGCTGCACCAGAACAGCCAGATTGTGATGCTCAACCGCAAGCTCGACGAGCTCGCCCACAAGGGCCGCCCCATCACCGCGCGCGACGGTATCGACAAGCTGGCCGAGCAGCGCATGCCGCGCTACCGCGCCTGGGCCGACTACATCATCGACTCACGCGACTGCGCCGCCAACACCGCCCATGCCATCCTCGACACCCTCCCACCCGCTCTCTAACCAAAACCACCACAAAGGGGACAGGCACCTTTGTGGTGGTTTTCAACCGCAAAGGAAGCAACCATGAAAGCACTCGTCATTAACGGCCCCAACCTCAACATGCTCGGCATACGCGAGCCAGGCATCTACGGCAGCGACAACTACGATCGCTTAGTGCAGATCTGCCAGGAAGCGGGCACCGCTCAGGGCTTTGACGAGATCGAGGTCTTCCAGTCCAACCACGAGGGCAGCATCGTCGACAAGATCCAGGAGGCCTACGGCAAGGTCGACGGCATCGTCATCAACCCAGCGGCCTACACGCATACGAGCGTGGCGATCCTCGATGCCCTCAAGGCCGTCGCCATCCCTGCCGTCGAGGTCCACATCAGCGCTGTCGAAACACGCGAGGACTTCCGCCAGGTGAGCTACGCCCGCCTAGCCTGCTTCGCCACCATTACGGGCGAAGGCCTCCAAGGCTACGCTCACGCGCTGGAGCTGCTGAGGGAGCGTCTCGAAAAGTAAGCAAACGGTGACAATTCACGAACGCTGATTCGCGTGACTACAACGCCAGTGCCGGCAGCAGCAATCTCGCTGCTGCCGGCATTTTATTACTGGCATATAATCGTTGCAGTCACACAATGTCTGGAGACCCGCATGCTGAGCATTCATCTGGGAGATTACCCCGGCTCCATCTACGATACCAAGACCTACTTTAAGAACTCGTACTTGGATTCATGGTTCGAAGACCCCATGGTTGCGCAAATTATTAAAGGCGTTGACGGATCGGAGCTCATCGGCTCTCACAACATCATAAGCAAGCAGCTGGGCTCGATCAGCCCGCTCGAGTTATCCGGCGGAGTAAAGACGCTCCTGCTTGTCCGCAATCTCCCCAACATGGTCTTTAATGCTTCCACCTGCGGCGATAACTGCGCCCGTTGGCTGCTCAAAATTGGCAAAGAACAGGATGTGCTGGTAACCCTTTACCACATCATGAAGTTCCCCTGGAAGCGTTTTGAGATTCGCATCGATAACGATGGCCGCATCGTCAGGAACATGCAGGAGTTTGTTGGCGCCACGAATGATTTTCTGGATGTTGAAGATGCGACTAGAATGCCGCACTAAGTTCTATTGCCGTAATCGCGGAATGCGGTTGCGAAAGACTTATCGGAGTGTTCGAGGGCAGAGCAGTAAGCCACGCAAAACGTTTAAAACCAAGGCTACGCCCATGCGTTGGAGTCGCTGAAAGGCCAATCCACATCAGCAAGACGAAAAAAGCCCGGACCACCAAGCGGTCCGGGCTTAATAAACGATGGTGCTCCATGGCGGATTCGAACCGTCGACCTTGGGATTAGAAGTCCCCTGCTCTATCCAACTGAGCTAATGGAGCAAATAACCACACGCCCAAGCAAGCGCAAGCCTGTCGGGCGCAAGTAATTATAACCTAGTTGAACTGCTCGCGGTACGCCTTGCAGACCTCATCGACCGGGCCGTCCATGCGAAGGTCACCCTTCTCAATCCAAACGGCACGCTGGCAGATGCGCTCAACCTGCTCCATGGAGTGCGAAACGAACAGAACCGTCACGTCGCCGCTCTGGATAAAGTGCTGGATGCGGGCCTCGCACTTCTGCTGGAAGAACACATCGCCGACGGACAGCGTCTCGTCAACGATCAGAATATCGGGCTCAGTAATCGTCGCGATTGCAAAGGCGATACGCGCCACCATGCCCGAGGAGAAGTTCTTAAGCGGCATATCGACAAAGTTCTGCAGCTCAGCGAACTCGATAATGCCGTCAAAGTTGGCGTCGATGAACTCCTTGGTATAGCCGAGCAGGGCACCGTTCAGATAGATGTTCTCGCGGGCGGTCAGCTCGGGGTCAAAGCCGGCACCAAGCTCAATCAGAGGCGCAATATTGCCGTGCACCTTAACGCTGCCCTCGCTAGGCTCAAGCACGCCAGCGATAATCTTGAGCATCGTAGACTTGCCGGAGCCGTTGGTGCCGACTAGACCCACGACCTCGCCACGGTGAATATCAAACGAGATATGCTTAAGCGCCCTAAACTCCTCAAAGAACAGCTCGTGCTTGGCGAGCTTGATGAAGTACTCCTTGAGGTTGGTCAGCGACTCGGACGCCATGTTAAAGATCATGGTGACGTCGTCGACCTCGACAGCCAGAGGCTGCTCGCTGTAATCAACAACAGATTCAGTCATCACAGCACTCCTTAGATGTAGAGGATGAACTTGCGCTCGGACTTATGGAACACGGTGTAGCCAATAACAAGCGCAAGAACCGCCCAAGCAACGCACATACCAAACGTCATAAGCGAGGGCGTAGTCTGGAACAGGAAGATATCGCGCATAAACTGCAGGTAGTTATACATGGGGTTCGCATAGACCAGAATGCGCACGAGATGCGGCATTTGCGCAACGAAGTCGGTCGTCCAGAAAATAGGCGTGATGTAAGTCCACGCCGTAATGACGACGCTCCACAGATGCATGACATCGCGGAAGAAGACCGTGAGGGCGGAGAGCATCATGCCCAGGCCCATGCAGAAGCACATAAGCAGCAGTAGGCAGACCGGCAGCAGAATCAGGTGCCAAGAAGGCATAACGTGGAACCACAGCATAACGATGGCAACGGCGACCAGCGAGAAGGCAAAGTTGACCAACGAGAAGAGCACCTTCTGCACCGGGAAGACCCAGCGGTGTACCTT
>USNX01000083.1 GCA_900556205.1 uncultured Collinsella sp. | reverse complement strand
CACCGAGGACCTCTATGCCGGCATCGAGTTCGATGAGGGCGCTGCCGAGGTCGAGGAGCTCTCGCAGCTCGTCGAGCGCTCGGGTCAGAAGACCTTCGCCGCTGATTCCGCCATCTCAATTAAGCCGATCTCCATCGCCAAGAGCCGCCGTATTGTGGAGTATGCCTTTGAGTATGCCCGCCGCTGCGGCCGCAAAAAGGTGACGGCCGTGCATAAGGCCAACATCATGAAGGCGACCGACGGCCTGTTCCTGCGCGTGGCGCGCGAGGTGGCCGCCAACTATCCCGATATCGAGTTCAACGACAAGATTGTCGACGCCACCTGCATGGGCCTGGTCCAGAACCCCAACGACTTCGATGTCCTGGTGCTGCCCAACCTGTACGGCGATATCGTGAGCGACTTGTGCGCCGGCCTGGTGGGCGGCTTGGGGATGGCCCCCGGCTCCAACATCGGCGCCGACTGTGCCATCTTTGAGGCAACGCACGGCTCCGCGCCCGATATCGCTGGCCAGGATATCGCTAACCCCACGGCCGAGATTCTGTCTGCGGCTATGATGCTCGATCACCTGGGCGAGAATGACGCGGCCAATCGCATTCGCGCCGCCGTTTCTGCCACGCTCGACGAGGGTGAGCAGGTTACCGGCGACGTTCGTCGTGCCCAGACCGGCTCCGTTGAGGGTGCTGTGGGCACGCAGGCCTTTGCCGATGCCGTTATCGCGCACCTGGCCTAAGGCATGCAGACTGCAAACGCCTAAATAGTACTTAAGTGTTTGCGTATAACCTGAGAATCAATACGCCCGGCGCTCTGTCGGGCGTATTCTATTGCGGACTATGTTTCCTAACAAGGAGTAACTGATATGGGTCTGATTCAAAAGAAGGACGAGAAGGACGAGATCGACGGCATCCAGATCATCGAGCGCGGCGAAGGCCCCGACGGTGACGAGAACGAGAAGATCGATCTGGTCGCCGGTACGTCTGCCGAGCACATTGCCGCCGGTACGACGGCCAAGGAGGAGGACGCCCGACTGGAGGCTCAGATTGCCGCGGATGCCGCTGACGAGAATCTGATGCCCGAGGAGCGGGGCGAGGACGACTCCGATGAAGACGACCATGCATCCAAGCACAAGAAGACGATGATTGCCGCCTTTTTGGTTGCCATCGTGATCGCTGCGGTTGTCGGCTTCTTTATCGGCAACGGCGGCTTTGGCGGCAAGGGTGTTGGCTCGGCGACCCTGACCGAGGACCAGCTCGATTCGACCGTGGCAAGCTATAGCTACAACGGCAAGAAGAGTGATATCACCGCGCGCGAGGCCATCGAGAGCCAGTACAGCCTCGATACCGTCAAGGATAGTGATGGCAACTACACCGCTCCTTCTGCCGACGTCATCCTGTCCTACGTGCGCAACAAGATCCTGCTCGATGCCGCCGAGGACGAGGGCATTACCGTCTCTTCCAAGGAGATGAAGAAGTACGCCGAGGATTCCATCGGCACTTCGGACTACAAGACCATGGCCACGCAGTATGGCGTGTCCAAGGACCAGGCCAAGCAGATCGTCCGCCAGTCCGCGACGCTGCAGAAGCTCTACAAGAAGAAGGTGGGCGATAGCTCCGCAAACATGCCGACCGCTCCGACCGAGCCTTCTGACGGCAATGAGGACACCGCGAGCAAGGATTACGCCGACTACATCATCAACCTTGCCGGCGACGAGTGGGATAGCTCGAAGGGTACCTGGAAGGACGAGAACGGCACCTACGCTAAGGCCTTTGCCGACGATGCCTTTACGGCCGATAGCGCTACCTATAAGCAGGCCATGACCGCCTACTACACTGCTTACCAGCAGTACTCTTCGCAGGCTTCGAGCGCCAGCTCCAAGTGGACCGAGTACGCCAACGGCCTCTACGCCAAGGCCAATATCAGCATCTACGGCCTGTTTGCGTAAGGTTTGCCTGCACTACTGCGCGTTAACCGATCACCTGATTAAGCCCGCTAGAACGGACAACGTTCTAGCGGGCTTTTTTTGTTACCGAAACCACTGGGGTAGGCCTCGCGCCCGCACAAGCGCTCCATCGGGTTCCCCTAATTCATCTGGGAAAACAACTGCAAACGATTGCAAGTAACCGGTGAACGGTCGAAAACTACCGTTCACCGATAATCTCAAAACTGGTTCTAACTGGTATTAAGTCAAAAAGACCAATTCACATATCTTCACAATGACCTGCAATTTTTCTACACGCTATTTTTGCCGCCCTGCGTTGTTTAGACGCAGGAAAAGTTCCGATCTTTTGCCAAAGCATTTCGAAACGGTTTCAAAACCGCAGGTAGAAGTGTTAACGACCGGTAAACGGTCGATTTATCACCGTGAGCGGTGCAAAAACGTTTTACCGTATGAATCAACGAAAGCGACCTCTTCTGGGGTGATATAGTGACAACAACACGTCACGTGGTTACTACCAGTTTAGAAACCACTGGTCTTCAAAGAACGCTTTCTAAGAAGCTTTAAGGGCGAGTGCCCGCTGGCTTCCGAAAATCATCGGACTCAGATCGTACACACCTTCGGAAGGGAAATTTGAATGGTTGGCTTTATTCTTACCGGTCATGGACAGTTCGCACCCGGCCTTGCAAGCGCTATCGCTATGGTTGCCGGCGACCAGCCTGCTTTTACCGTCGTTCCTTTTGAGGGCGACCAGGCCGCATCCTACGGTGAGGATCTCCGCGCCGCTATTACCGCCATGCGCGAGGAGTGCGATGGCGTGCTCGTCTTTACCGACTTGCTCGGTGGTACCCCGTTCAACCAGTCGATGATGATTGCTCAGGATGTCGACAACGTCGAGGTTCTGACTGGCACCAACCTTCCCATGGTTATTGAGCTTCTGTTCCTCCGCGGCAATGCCACGCTCGCCGAGCTTGGCGAGCAGGCCGTGACCGTTGGCCAGACGGGCATCACCGCCCAGACGGTCGCATCCGTTGCCGGCTCCGAGGAAGAGGATATCTTCGGCGACGAGGACGGCATCTAATGGCCGATTTCGGAGCCAACGTCCTGAGCTCCTCGGTCGCCCTTTTGGGCCTGCTTGTCATCATGGGCTTGATTTACACCATCTGGTCGCAAATCAACATGAAGAAGAAGCAGAAGTACTTCAAGGAGCTGCACACCGAGCTCAAGCCGGGTCAGGAGGTTCTTTTCGCCGGCGGTATCTACGGAACCGTCAAAGGCATCGAAGGCGAGAAGGTCCAGATCAAAGTCCGATCCGGAGCCGTCGTAGATGTTTCGCGTTACGCGATTCAGGAGATCAAGTAACTGTCGTCAGCAAATATCGAAAGGAAGCTGATCAACATGGCAGAACCCAACATTCTTCTTACCCGCATCGATAACCGACTGGTTCATGGTCAGGTTGCCACCCAGTGGAACTCCACTCTGGGCTCCAACCTCATCCTCGTCGCCAACGACGACGTGGCGTCCAACACCATGCGCCAGAACCTCATGAAGATGGCCGCTCCCGCCGGCGTCGCTACGCGTTTCTTCTCCCTGCAGAAGACCATCGACGTCATTGGCAAGGCGAGCCCGCGCCAGAAGATCTTCATCGTGGCCGAAACACCGGAAGACGTGCTTACGCTCGTCAAGGGCGGTGTGCCTATAAAGAAGGTAAACATCGGCAACATGCACATGTCGGAAGGAAAGCGCCAAGTCGCCACCTCCGTCGCAGTTAACGACGAGGATGTCGCTGCGTTTAAAGAGCTGCAGGAATTGGGGGTGGAGTTGGAGATCAGGCGCGTTCCGAGCACGCCTGTTGAGGACACGAGCAAGCTCTTCTCGTAATCCTCGTGATCCACGTTGTCAGGAGTGAAACCCTGACGTTCTGTACGTGATATCCAAAGTGCGTACATTCATTTTGAAAGGAGGAGCAAGATGGAATACTCGATCATCCAGATCGCTCTGGTCTTCGTCGTCACGTTCATCGCGGCAATCGACCAGTTTGACTTCCTCGAGTCTCTCTATCAGCCCATCGTCACCGGCGCCGTCATCGGTCTTATCCTTGGCGACCTCAACACCGGTCTTCTCGTGGGTGGTACCTATCAGCTCATGACGATCGGCAACATGCCGATCGGAGGCGCTCAGCCGCCTAACGCCGTCATCGGCGGCATCATGGCAGCCATTCTCGCTATCGCCACGGGCCTCGAGCCCAACGCGGCAGTCGGCCTCGCCATTCCGTTCGCTCTGCTTGGCCAGCTTGGCGTTACCCTGGTCTTCACGCTTATGTCCCCGCTTATGTCCACGGCCGATAACATGGCTCACAACGCGGACACCAAGGGCATCGAGCGCCTGAACTACTTCGCCATGGCTCTGCTTGGCCTGATCTTCGCTGTCGTCGTCACCCTGTTCTTCATCGCTGGCGCTACCATCGGTCAGACCATCGCTTCTGCCATCCCGACTTGGCTGCAGACCGGTCTGTCCGCTGCAGGCGGCATGATGCGCTTCGTCGGCTTCGCCGTCCTGCTCAAGGTTATGATGAACCGCGATATGTGGGGCTTCTTCCTCATGGGCTTTGGCCTCGCGCTCATCACCGTTGCCAACGATTCGCTGGCAACCCCTGCTCTGCTCATCCTCGCTCTCATCGGCTTCGGCATCGCTTTCTGGGACTTCCAGCAGCAGACCGAGCTGAAGGGTGCAGCTGTTTCTGACGGAGGTGACTTCGAAGATGGCATCTAATGAGTATGTGATCCCGGAGCACTACGAGGATCTCACTCCTGCTCCGCAGCTCGACCAGAAGACCCTCAACAAGATGGCTTGGCGCTCCTGCTTCCTGCAGGCATCGTTCAACTACGAGCGCATGCAGGCCGCTGGCTGGCTTTACTCCATCATCCCCGGTCTGGAGAAGATCCACACCAACAAGAACGACCTCGCGGCTTCCATGAGCCACAACCTGGAGTTCTTCAACACCCACCCGTTCCTCGTCACCTTTGTTATGGGCATCGTGCTTTCGCTCGAGCAGAACAAGGTTGACATCCCCACGATCCGCGCCGTCCGCGTCGCCGCAATGGGCCCGCTCGGTGGTATCGGTGACGCCCTGTTCTGGCTGACGCTCGTGCCTATCACGGCCGGCATCACCTCCAACATGGCCATCAACGGCAACGCCGCTGCGCCGATCATCTTCCTGGTGATCTTCAACGCCGTCCAGTTCGCTCTGCGCTTCTGGCTCATGAACTGGTCCTACAAGCTTGGCACCAGCGCTATTGACGCTCTGACCGCCAACATGCAGGCCTTCACGCGTGCCGCTTCCATCATGGGCGTCTTCGTCGTCGGTTGCCTGGTCGTCACCATGGGTGGCACCCAGATCAACCTCCAGATCCCCAACGGCACCACCCGTGGCCTTGCCCCTACTACCGTGATTGTCTCCGAGAAGGAGGCCGAGAACTTCACCGGTATGGAGGGCATCGATACCGAGACCGCTGAGGCCGGTACCATCGCCATGACCGATGAGGACGGCAACGCCCTCACCGCCACCGATGCCGACGGCAACGAGGTCAAGTGCGGAGTCGCCGATCTGGGCAACGGCATGGAGTCCGTGACCTACGCTACCGTCACCGAGGATCCGGTCAACTTCTCTGTTGCCGACACCCTCAACACCATCGTCCCGAAGCTCGTCCCGCTTATGCTTACGCTGCTGCTTTACTACATGTTCGCTAAGCACAGCTGGACCCCGACCAAGGGCATTCTCCTGCTCTTCGTCCTTGGCATCCTGGGCGCTGGCCCGCTTGGTCTCTGGCCGAGCATCTGGTAAGGCTCTAGCTTGAGGGGTGTGTCCCTACGCGGCTCACACCCCGACCCCTTAAGCCATGTGTATGTTAAAAGCCGCGTGCTCGAAAGAGCGCGCGGCTTTTGTTTTCTTGATGATTCGGGTGTGGCAGACAGATAATGCTAAACACCCTAGGTAGTTAGCCGAATTCGAGCAAAAGGGAGGATAGGATGGCGATCGGAGCGCGTAAGCAACCGCTGTACGATCAGCTGGTCGATATTCTGACCGAAAAGATCGACCATGAATATCGCGCCGGTGACATGATTCCTTCCGAGCGCGAACTTTCGGAGCGCTATGGTCTCTCGCGCACTACGGTACGCCTGGCTCTGCAGGAACTGGAGCGTTTAGGACTGGTGGTTCGGCAGCACGGTCGCGGTACCTTTGTGACCGACCGTTCGGCAAAAGCAACCAATCTCATGCAGTCCTACAGCTTTACCGAGCAGATGCGCGCGATGGGTCGCGACCCCGAGACCACGATTCTC
>USNX01000082.1 GCA_900556205.1 uncultured Collinsella sp. | reverse complement strand
CTCCACCACCATGAAGGCCGCGCTCGTGGGCGAGGACGGCCAGCTGCTGCATACCTGGTACGGCAACAACAACGGCGACATCCTGGGCACGGCCAAGGTCATCATGGCCGATTTCTACAACCACATCCCCGCGGGCTGCACCATCGGCCACGTGACCACCACGGGCTACGGCGAGGCGCTTCTCATTGAGGCCCTCAAGGCCGATTCCGGCGAGATCGAGACCGTCGCGCACCTGCGCGGCGCCAAGGCATTCCTGCCCGGCGTCGAGTTTATCCTGGACATTGGCGGCCAGGACATGAAGTGTCTGCGCGTCAAGGACGGCGTCATCGAGCACATCATGCTCAACGAGGCCTGCTCGTCGGGTTGCGGTAGCTTTATCGAGAGCTTCGCCGTCTCTATGAACATGGACGTGCGCGCGTTCGCCAACGCTGCCATCCATGCCAAGGCCCCGGTCGACCTGGGCAGCCGCTGCACGGTCTTTATGAACTCGCGCGTCAAGCAGGCGCAAAAGGAAGGCGCCACGGTGGGTGACATCGCGGCCGGCCTGTCCTATTCCGTCATCAAGAATGCCCTGTTCAAGGTCATTAAGCTGCGCGACCCCAAGGAGATTGGCAGCCAGGTGATCGTTCAGGGCGGCACCTTTATGTCCGACGCCACACTGCGTGCGTTTGAGCAGCTCACTGGCGTTCACGCCGTGCGTCCCGACATCGCCGGCTGCATGGGCGCCTACGGTGCGGCCCTGCTCGCCCGCGATCGCGCCGGCGCCGACGGCACCTCGACCATTCTTTCGGCTGAGGACATCGCGCACCTCACCGTGACGCAAAAGCATGTCCGCTGCGGCCGTTGCTCCAACAACTGCCAGCTTACCGTCAACGACTTTGGCGGTGGCAGGCGCTTCATTACCGGCAACCGCTGCGAGAAGGGCGCCGGCCACAAAAAGCAGAAGACCGAGGCCCCCAACCTCTTCAAAAAGAAAAACGGGCTGCTCTTTAACCGCGAGGTCCTGAGCCCCGACGAGGCCCCGCGCGGCACCGTCGGCATCCCGCGCGCGCTCAACATGTACGAGAACTACCCCTTCTGGCACGCGTTCTTTACGCGCCTGGGCTTTAGCGTGCAGCTGTCCGACCAGTCGAGCAAGAAGACCTACCAGGCGGGCATCGAGTCCATGCCGTCCGAGAGCGTATGCTATCCGGCCAAGATGAGCCATGGCCACGTGATGAACCTCATCGACCGTGACGTCGACTTTATCTGGATGCCGTGCGTGCGTTGGGAGCGCAAGGAGGATCCGACGGCTGGCAACTGCTATAACTGCCCCATCGTCATGAGCTACCCCACGGCGCTGGCGCTCAATATTGACGAGATCCGCGAGCAGAACATCGAGTTCCTGTATCCGTTTGTGCCGTATCACGACAAGACCGAGCTCAAGCGCCGCCTGTACCAGGTGCTCGCCGTCGACCGTGTGGCCGATGCTGAGGCCGGTCGCGGTCGCGTGCGCGGTCCTAAAATCACGCGCTCCGAGGTTGATGCCGCCGTCAACGCTGCTTTTGAGGCCGACGCGCGCTTCCACGAGGATATCCAGACCATGGGCGAGGAGGCTCTCAAGTGGGTCGAGGACCACGGCGGTCACGGCATCGTGCTCGCCGGTCGTCCCTACCATAACGACCCCGAGATCAACCATGCCCTGCCCGAGCTTATCTCGAGCTTTGGCTTTGCGGTCTTTACCGAGGATTCGCTCGCGCATCTGGTGAAGCCCGAGCGTCCGATTCGCGTCGTCGATCAGTGGATGTATCACAGCCGCCTGTACGCCGTCGCCCGTTTTGTGACGATGCGCAACGACCTGGACCTGATCCAGCTCAATTCCTTCGGCTGCGGCCTGGACGCTCTGACCACTGATCAGGTGCAGGAGATCCTGGAGGCCAGCGGCAAGATTTACACCGTGCTCAAGATTGACGAGGTGTCCAACTTGGGCGCCGCGCGTATCCGTATTCGCTCGCTCATGGCGGCGCTCAAGGACCAGGAGGCCGAGCGCTTGGCCGAGGCTACGGCCGCGGGCGAGACTTACGAGCAGGGCGATGCCGCGCCGGTGGCGCCCTCCACGGATGCCCCCGCGTTCGCGAGCCGTAAGTACACGTTCGAGGCGCAGCGCGAGAGTGCTTCGACCGCGTGGCCCAAGGTGCCCTTTACCGAGCAGATGCGCGAGGAGGGCTACACCATCCTGTGCCCGCAGATGGCGCCGATCCACTTTGACCTGGTCAAAGAGGTGTTCCGTGGTGCTGGCTACAACTTGGAGCTGCTGCCCTCGACCGATCACGATGCCGTCGAGGCCGGCCTGCGCTACGTGAACAACGACATCTGCTATCCGTCGATCCTGGTGACGGGCCAGATCATGGAGGCCATCGAGAGCGGTCGGTACGACCTGTCCAAGACAGCCGTGGTTATCAGCCAGACCGGCGGCGGCTGCCGTGCCACCAACTACATCGCACTCATCCGCAAGGCCCTGCGCGAGAGCGGCCACCCCGAGATCCCGGTGATCTCGCTTTCGGCCGTGGCGCTGGGCGAGGACAACCCCGGCTTTAAGATTACGCCGGCGCTGCTTAAGCAGGCAGTCTACGCGGTACTCTTTGGCGACGTGATGATGCAGATGCTCTATCGCTGCCGCCCGTACGAGGCCACGCCCGGTGCCGCCAACGCACTCTACGAGGAGTACATGGCGCGCGCCCGCAAGCTGGCGCCCAAGTTCAACCGCCACAACTACACCAAGCTGTGCCGCGAGGCCATCCGCGCGTTCGATACCATGCCACTCGTGGGTGAGGGTACCAAGCCGCGCGTGGGCGTGGTCGGTGAGATCTTGGTCAAGTTCCACCCCACAGCCAACAACCACGTGGTCGATGTCATCGAGCGCGAGGGCTGCGAGGCCGTGGTGCCGGGCCTGCTCGACTTCTTCCTGTACTCCATGAGCAATGCCGAGCTGCAGAAGGACGAGCTGGGAAGCTCTGCTACCACGCGCGCTGGTATGCAGGCGCTCATCAAGCTCGTGGACTGGATGCGCACGCCGGTGGAGGAGATGCTCGAAAAGTCCCGCCGCTTTGAGGCGCCCGAGCGCATCGGCACCATGGCCGACAAGGCCCGCACGGTGCTTTCGGTGTGCAACAACATGGGCGAGGGCTGGCTGCTCACGGCCGAGATGCTCGACCTGATCGACCACGGTGCGCCCAACATCATCTGCACGCAGCCCTTCGCGTGCCTGCCCAACCACGTGGTGGGCAAGGCCGTGATCAAGGAGCTGCGCCGTCAGCACCCCGAGAGCAACATCGTTGCAGTGGACTACGACCCCGGTGCGTCTGAGGTCAACCAGCTCAACCGTATTAAGCTCATGATCAGCGTGGCAAAGGAGAACATGCGCGCTGGCAAGGGCTTTAAGCTCGAGAAGGTGGCGCCGCTCGCGATGGACGAGGTCACCGGCCAGATGCGTGCCCACGACGGCTGTGCGAGCTGCGGATCTGCCAGTGAGGAGGCCGTTGCATCGGTCGCTAAGCGCCTGGGGCGCGGCATTAAGAAGTAGCTGGTCTGCTATGGGCTAGATATGAGACAAACGGGTGGTAGCCGTAGCGGCTACCACCCGTTTTTGCTGGACATATGTTGCGCAAATGACCTTGCTATAGCCTTCCGTGGGCTCGTATTTCAGAAGTGCGGTGAAAAACGCGAACCTCCCGAGCACACCGCCTTTTTAGACGTTAGACTCCCGCGACCTGCGGTTTTGTTGTCAAAAAAGCCGATCTGGTCGGCGAAACCCGATTTTTCCCCGCACTTCCGAAAACAGCGGTTCAGCAGCGCCAAAAAATGGCCTCAAAATCGAGAGTTAATGAACAAATGTAGCCGTTCGCCGCGAAATACCGTCCGTTTATAGAACCCACCCCCGGCTTGCGGCCTCCTTACGGTTGAATAAATACACATCTATGGAATTACGTAAGAGAGGACCGCCCCATGAGCTACAAGACCGTTTGCGTCGCCGGCGGTGGCGTGCTGGGAAGCCAGATTGCCTTTCAGGCTGCCTACTGCGGCTTTGATGTGACGATCTGGCTGCGCAGCGAGGGCAGTATCGGCCGCACCCAGCCCAAGATCGATCATGTGCGCGAGGAGTACATCGCTGCCATCGAGGGCATGGCAGACGGTACGGGCGAGTGGTGCGCCGGTATCGCCGATAGCGGCCAGCCCTTCGACAAGGAGGCGGCACTCTCCGCCGTCGAACGTGCCTACTCCACACTCAAGCTGGAGCTCGACCTCGCCAAAGCCGTGACCGACGCCGACCTGGTCATCGAGTCTATGGCCGAGGACACCCAGGCAAAGATTGACTTCTACAAGAAGCTCGCCCCGGTTCTCCCGCAAAAGACCGTTATCGTAACGAACTCCTCCACGCTGCTGCCGAGCACCTTTGCCAAGTACACCGGCCGCCCCGAGAAGTACCTGTCGCTGCACTTTGCCAATTCCATCTGGAAGAACAACATGACCGAGGTCATGGCTCAGGACCAGACCGACAAGCGTTATTTCGATGAGCTCGTCGACTTTGCTAACGATATCCGTATGCTTGCCCTGCCCGTCAACAAGGAAAAGAACGGCTACCTGCTCAACTCCATGTTGGTGCCATGGCTGCTCTCGGGCCTTGACCTGTATGTCTCGGGCGTCAGCGACCCCAAGAGCATCGACCTCGCGTGGACGCGCGGCACCGGCGCTCCCAAGGGCCCGTTCCGCGTATTCGACACGGTGGGTATCCAGACGGCCTACAACATCGTCATGCAGTATCAGAAGGTGCCGGGCCTGGTGAGCCCGCTGCTCAAGAAGATGATGATGCCCTACAACTTTAAGGCCATGGCCTCCGTCCTCAAGAAAATGCTCGACGAAGGCAAGCTGGGCGAAAGCTCGGGCGAGGGCTTCTTCAAGTACTAAGAACGATCCCTCGGGGTCGGAGGAAAACGGATCATTTTCGGCCGCCAGCAGTGAGAAGATGGACCCAGAAATAGAAAGGAGTGGCAATGGGCTGGCTCGGGCTTTGAGGACAAGTTGCTGCAGGCCCAAGGCGATTTTTCGCTCAACGCAGGCCAGCACAGTGTGACCTATCTGCCAAACGACGAGACGACCGTGATTGGTCGCTACCAGGTGCTGCTGTACGACAACAACTTTGGTGCGACCGAGCGCTATCCCAAGTTCGACTGGGGCCAGCTGGGCGCCGCGGTGGTGACCGACTACAGCAAGGGAACGCATTCGTTTGGGCGCATCTTTACGGTGGACGAGGCCGCGCGCACCTACGAGCTTGTGGACCAGATCGCAGTGCCGTTCTCGGGTTATGTGAGCAGTGCGCAGCGCGTCGGCGGTTCGAATAGCACGCTCGTGGCATCGGGCATGGCCAAGACCTTTGCCGAGTACGATCGCTATGGACTGCCCATCGCCACCTACGAGATGGAAGCCGAAAAGTACATCTACCGCGTGTACAAGTACGAGCTGTAGCGCTGCGCTTAGGTTTGACCAATGGAGTATGAAAACACGCTGTTCGCCGATGCCCCCTCCGCGAGTGGCAGCCATATGGTTTGATGTCAGAAACATATAGTTGTCGCCAGCCTGCTGGCGACGTTCCCCCCTGATATCGGAGGTTCCAGGTATGTTTCGCGCTCCGTTAAACAACTATCGGTTGGGCTAACATGGGTCGCCGTGCTATTTCGATAACCCTTGCAGTGGTCTGCCTGGCTGTGCTCCTGGGCGCTACAGGGCTGTTTGCTATAAGCCGAGAAACGTCCTATATGCAGGAATGCGCTTCCGAAGGGTTTGCCATTGACGGTTACTATCGGGACGACAAGACGAGTCTGGAAACCCTGGCCTTTCTTGAAGAGGATAACCATCGGTGGCAACTGGTCGACAAAGACGGCAGCTGCGTTGACGGGCAGTTTAAGCGTACGGATGACTCCAACATCCTGATATTAAAGAAGGAAAACGGCGAAGAATTCGGTACGGTCCACGTGGCGTATATGTCACGCCGACGCGAGCAGGGCCAGCTCTATCTATTTAGAGATAGCAAAGTGACCCGATTTTATCTTGTGAGCACCGATCCAGCGTTTACGGTGGAGTCTGGCGATGTCGATGCGGACGTCTGATTCACGGCAATAAAGCAGCGAGCGGGGCGCGAGTGTGAGCTGCACCCCGTTATTTGCCCGTGTCCGTATCGCGTCTGCGCCTCATCGTAACTTGTGTCTGTGCGAGCATTCATCCCGCGCCGGCATCACTTC
>USNX01000081.1 GCA_900556205.1 uncultured Collinsella sp. | reverse complement strand
GAAGACAAGCTTGCCAAGCGCATCCTCAATGGCCTGGGCTTTTGCGGCCATTACATGCATTTTCATGGCGGAGGCGTGTCCGGCAAGGCGCCCATCATCTGCCTGCTGGCCAAGCAACCCGGCGGCGAGATGTCGCAGCAGGATCTCGGCATGCACTTTGACCTCAAGCCGGGGTCGCTTTCCGAGATCCTATCCAAGCTCGAGCTCAACGGCCTCATCGAGCGCAGCCGTAACCCCAAGGATCGCCGGCAGCTCACCATTCGCCTGACCGAAGTCGGCTGGGAGAAGGCCCGCATCGACCAGGCCGCCCGCATCCGCTTTAGGGAGCAGGCCTTTAGTGCCCTCACTCACGACGAGCGCGAACAGCTCGCCGAAATGCTTGAGAAAATCCGCGTAACCTGGGAGGAACTGGATGATTAAAACTCTCATGGGCAGCATCCGCGATTACATGAAGGTCACGATCGCCACGCCGCTGCTGGTGCTTGGCGAGGTAATCTGCCAGATGATGATCCCGTTTATCACCGCCGACATGATCGACGCCATCAAGGACGGCACCGCCGTTACCGAGATGCTGCCCACCGCCGGCCTTCTCGTACTCATCGCGCTGACGTCACTCGCCTTTGGCGCCGCCGCGGGCATCACCTGCAGCCATGCCAGCTGCGGCTTTGCCAAGAACCTGCGTCGCGACCTGTTCTACAAGATCCAGACGTTCAGCTTCGCCAACATCGACGAGTTCTCGAGCTCCTCGCTCGTCACCCGCCTCACCACCGACATCAACAACGTGCAGCAGGCCTTTATGATGCTCATCCGCATCGCCGTGCGCTCGCCGCTGGTGCTGGTCTTTGCCTTTACCATGGCATACGCCATGGGCGGCAGCGTCGCCATGGTCTACCTGGTCATCATTCCGCTGCTGGGCTTTGGCCTGTTCTTTATCATCTATAAGGTGCGCCCGATCTTTGCCCGCGTGTTCCGCAAGTACGACGCGCTCAACGAGTCGGTCGAGGAAAACGTCACCGGCATGCGCGTGGTCAAGAGCTACGTGCGCCAGGACTACGAGAAGGAGAAGTTCGCCACCGCCGCGCGCGATGTCCAGATGGACTTCACCCGCGCCGAGAAGCTGCTCGCCTTCAACAACCCCATGATGAACATCTGCGTCAACGGCGCGTTCGTCGTCATCATCTACCTGGGCTCCAAGCTCATCATCACGAGCCAGGGCACCCTGTTCGACGTGGGTCAGCTCTCCTCCATCTTTACCTACGGCTTCCAGATTCTGATGAGCCTAATGCAGCTGTCGATGATCTTTGTCATGGTGACCATGGCAGACGAGTCGGCGCACCGCATTACCGAGGTGCTGGCCGCCGAGCCCACGATCGCCAACCCGACCGAGCCCGTGCACGAGGTTGCCGACGGCTCCATCGACTTCGATCACGTGAGCTTTAAGTATTCCGAGCATGCCCGCCGCCAGGCGCTCGACGATATCGACCTGCATATTAAGAGCGGCGAGACCATCGGCATTATCGGTGGCACCGGCTCGGCCAAGTCGACGCTCGTGAACCTGATCGCCCGCCTGTACGATGTCACCGAGGGCACCGTGCGCGTCGGCGGCGTGGCCGTGCGCGACTACGACCTGGACGCGCTGCGCCACCAGGTAGCCATGGTCCTGCAGAAAAACGTGCTGTTTAGCGGCACCATCGCCGAGAACCTGCGCTGGGGCGACCCGAACGCCACCGACGAGGAAGTCCGCGAGGCCGCACATCTGGCCTGCGCCGACGAGTTTGTCGACGGCTTCCCCAAGGGCTACGACACCTGGATCGAGCAGGGCGGCTCCAACGTTTCCGGCGGCCAGAAGCAGCGCCTGTGCATCGCGCGTGCCCTGCTGCGTCGCCCCAAGATCTTGATCCTGGACGACTCCACGAGCGCCGTCGACACCAAGACCGACGCCAAGATCCGCGAGGGCCTGGCGAGCTACCTGCCTAACACGACCAAGCTCATCATCGCCCAGCGCATCAGCTCCGTGCAGGACGCCGACCGCATCATCGTCATGGAGGGCGGCCGCATCAAGGACATCGGCAACCACGATGAGCTGCTCAAGACGAGCGAGATCTACCGCGAGACCTTTACCTCGCAAAATAAGATGAGTGCCGAAGGCGAGGACGCGGGCGAGACCGCCGCAGCCGACACCGAGGCATCCGCACCGCAAGCTCAGACCCAGGAAGGAGGCGAGGCACATGAGTAAGGCCGCTACCGCCGAGCGCGCGCGCAACCGCAAGGGCGGCACCATGACGCGCCTGATCAAGATGCTCTTTGGCTTCTACCCGGTGCTTTTGCCCCTCGTCGTCGCCGGCGTTGTGCTCTGCGCCATCATCAACTCCATCGGCGCGACGTTTCTCCAGAGCGCGCTGCAGGTCATTAGCGAATCGTGGCAGTCGGGCGACTGGACGGCCGCGCAGCCCAAGATTCTGAAGCTCGTGACCACCCTCGGCTGCATCTACGCCGTGGGCGTCGCCTCCTCGCTCTTCTGGAACCGCGCCATGGCCGTCATCACGCAGGGCTCGCTCGAGAAGCTGCGCGAAAAGATGTTCAACCGCATGCAGGACCTGCCGATTCGCTACTTCGACACGCACCAGCGCGGCGACATCATGAGCCACTACACCAACGACATCGACACGCTGCGTCAGATGATCAGCCAGTCGCTGCCCAACCTGCTCATGACGATCATCGTCATCGTCACCGTGTTCTTCATCATGCTGTATTACAGCGTGTGGATGTGCCTGGTCATCATTGCCGGCATCGCCTTTATGACCTTTATGACCAAGCTGCTCGGCTCCAACTCCGCGCGCTTCTTTATCGCGCAGCAGACCGAGCTCGGCGTGGTCGAGGGCCATATCGAGGAAGTCATGAACGGCCAGAAAGTCGTCAAGGCGTTCTGTCACGAGTCCGCCGTCGAGGCCGATTTTGACGAGCGCAACGAGAAGCTCTTCGAGGTCTCGCAGAAGGCCAACATGTACGCCAACATCCTCATGCCGATCCTCGGGAACCTGGGCGACTTGCTCTACGTGCTGGTCGCGCTGACCGGCGGCATCTTCCTGGCGCTGGGCGTGCCCAACCTGAGCCTCTCGGGCATGGCGCTCTCCATCGCCGTCGTGGTGCCGTTCCTCAACATGACCAAGCAGTTCTGCGGCCAGATCGGCCAGATCTCGCAGCAGATCAACGCCGTGGTCATGGGCCTTGCCGGCGCCGAGCGTATCTTTGAGCTACTCGACGAGGAGCCCGAGGCCGACGAGGGCTACGTGACGCTCGTCAACGCACAGGTGAACCCCGAGACCTGGCAGCTCGAGGAGGCCGACCACCGCACCGGCATGTGGGCATGGAAGCACCCGCACCGCGCGACCGGCGAGATCGAGTACGTGCCGCTGCGTGGCGACCTGGTCATGGACAACGTGGACTTTGGCTATACGCCCGACCACGAGGTGCTGCACGGCGTGTCTGTGTACGCCAAGCCGGGCCAGAAGGTCGCGTTTGTCGGCGCCACCGGTGCCGGCAAGACGACCATCACCAACCTCATCAACCGCTTCTACGACATTGCCGACGGCAAGATCCGCTACGACGGCATCAACGTCAACAAGATTCGCAAGTCCGATCTGCGTCGCTCGCTCGGCGTGGTGCTGCAGGACGTGAACCTGTTCACCGGCACCGTGATGGACAACATCCGCTACGGCAACCTGGACGCCACCGACGAGGAGTGCATCAAGGCGGCCAAGCTCGCGGGAGCGGACGACTTTATCACCCGTCTGCCCGACGGCTACGACACCATGCTCACCGGCAACGGCGCGCAGCTGTCGCAGGGCCAGCGCCAGTTGATCTCGATTGCGCGCGCCGCCGTCGCCGATCCGCCGGCGATGATTCTGGACGAGGCCACGAGCTCCATCGACTCCCGCACCGAGGCAATCGTGCAGGCGGGCATGGACAAGCTCATGGAGGGCCGCACGACGTTTGTCATCGCGCATCGCCTCTCCACCGTGCGCAACTCCGACGCGATTATCTGCCTGGACCACGGCCGCATCATCGAGCGCGGCAACCACGACGAGCTGATCGCCAAGCGTGGCTACTACTATCAGCTCTACACCGGAGCGTTTGAGCTGGAGTAGGACCGGTTACTGACGGAGGGCGCCCCGGGGGCGGCGGGGTAATTCCTCCGTGCTCAAACATTCTCGCTTCGCTGCGAAACTGCGCGCGGAGGAAATACCCCGCCCGCCCCCGGGGCGCCCTCCTGCGCGCGATCAGCCCGTCATTTAAAACGGAATAAAAGCTTGCGAGGCCCTGGTCGTTTGGCCAGGGCCTCGTTTTGTGTAACAAAGGGACTGTCCCTTTGTCACACAAATTAGCTACTTGAGGAGTTGGGCCATGGCGTTGACGAATTTTTGTACTTGGAGGGTGGGCTCGAGCGGGTAGTGCAGATAGACCGGCACCTCGCGGCCGCATAGGAACGGCACGCCTACAAAGGCCGGGTGCACACCCGACCACGCGCCGCAGGTGAGCACCGCGTCGCCTTTCTCCTCGGCCTCGTTAAAGAGGGCGAAGTCGAAGCTATCGACGTCGATGACATCCACGCCGCCGTCGGCCAAAAGGTCGATGCGCAGACTGTCCATGGCGTCGTTGCCGTGGCGTAGCACGCGCAGGCGCATGCCCTCCAGATCGGCAACTGTAATACGGCTCTTGCGCGCAAGCGGGCTCGTACGCGGCTCATCGATATAAAACGGCACGTTGACGATGAGAAGCTTTTGGCATGCATCGCCCCAGCGCGGGGTCGAAAAGCTCGACTGCACCACATCGACCTCACGGCCCAAGCTACGCATGACGGTCTCGCGTTCGTCGTAGAGGTCGCTCACCGGCACGATCTCAAAACGCAGCGATGGCTCCAGCTCGTGCACGCCCGTCCACATCGAAAGCGCCTGGCGGCCCGGGCACATCATCGACACGCCCAGGCGCACCGCACCGCCATCGCCCGCCGCGCGTCGGGCGCGGCGCAGGGCATCCTCGGACTGGCGCATGATCGAGCGCGCGTCGTCTACCAGCAACGCACCCGCCGGCGTCACCTTGACGCCCGAATGCGAGCGCTCGAACAGCGTGATGCCAAACTCGGCCTCGAATCCCGACACCTGTTTGACGAGCGCCGGCGTCGACACGCGCAGCTTTGCCGCGGCGCGCGAGAAACTTCCCAGCTCCGCGGCGGCCGAAATGGCCTCAAGTCGTCGATCGTACACGTCATCTCTCCGTTTTCGCACGTACGGCCACACGGTGCCGCAGGGGGTCGTTTTCGCAGGTCACATGCTCAATCGAATACAAATCGCATCAAGCGGTGTAAACCTACGGTTAACGCCATTCTAACAAATATGCAATTCACCTGCGCAAACGCAAAGCATACGATAACCAGCGAAAACCACGTGGGTCAGTTAATGGAAGCGACCCACTGGGAGGCACAAGAAGGGAAGTTCCTATGAGCAATTGGCTTAAGCTCGAGGGCGATGTCTGCGCCGTGACTGGCGCACTCGGCGGTATGGGCGCCGAGATCTGCCGCGAGTTCGCCCGCAATGGCGCCAACGTCGTCATGCTCGACCTGGACGAGGAGAAGGTCAAGGCCGCTGCCGCCGACCTCGCTGCCGAGTTTGGCATCCACGCCGAGGGCTACAAGATGAACGCCACCGACGAGGCCGAGGTTCAGGCCGCCGTCGATGCCACCATCGCCAACTTCGGCCGCGTCGACGTCCTCGTCAACACCGCCGGCATCCTGCGCTTCGCCGCTATGGAGGACCTGCCGCTGAGCGACTGGGAGCAGGTGCTCAACGTCAACCTCACCGGCTACTTCATCACCTCGCAGCGCTTTGGTCGCGAGATGATCAAGGCCGGCCAGGGCCGCCTGGTGCACATCTCGACCGTTGCCAGCCACTCCCCCGAGACGTTCTCGGGCGTGTACAGCTCCACCAAGGCTGGTGTCAACATGATGTCCAAGATGCTGGCTGCCGAGTGGGGCCCCTACGGCGTACGCTCCAACTGCGTCGAGCCCTGCTTTGTCAAAACCCCCATGTCGGCGAGCTTTTACGCCGACCCCGAGGTCGAGAAGAGCCGCAGCCGCCTTATCGCCACGCGCCGCATCGGCGAGGTCAGCGATATCGCCAACGCCGTCATGTTCCTGGCATCCAAGCGCTCGGACTTTACCACTGGCGACGCCATCAAGGTCGACGGCGGTTTCTCCAATATGGGTATGAGCCTCCGTGCTATGGACCAGTACGAG
>USNX01000080.1 GCA_900556205.1 uncultured Collinsella sp. | reverse complement strand
GGGTCAGCCCGTGGGAGGCCAGGGCGCCGCTGACCGGTGGACGGCACCGAGCCGTACGCTTGAACTGAGAAGGGGGAGGCCTCGCGGCCTCCCCCTTTTTTGCGTTTGCGGGGCATAAATGACACATTTACGCCAGACGATTTAATTCTTTTTGGTATTGAGCTTTTATTAAAAGAAAATAAATCGAATAACAAGGGCAACTGCTATGGCCACAATGATCAAAAGCAGGATTGTCATTCGATGCTGCTTGCGTCGTTTACTTGACGAAACGAAGATCGATTTTCCTTGTTTTGGCGTTTCGAGATAGCGAGCCGAATGCGTCAAGGTTTGCTTTGGTCGAGGACCTCTTTGTTGATGAGCGGCGGATGCTTTCAGTGGCTCATCACTAGCTGCGCTGTTTTTAGATAATGGTGCGTCTTTCAGATATACAGGGTCTCCCGAGGCGACGCCCATATGTTTACGTCCCGTTTGGGCATCCTCGAGCGTTTGATATCGATTTCTCGTCACATACTCGGGCTCAGGATCATTAATGGGCTCTTGCGAGATGTGGGGGCGATGGAACCGTGGCGGCTGCGTGGAAGTTTCTTCCCCCTGCGTCTGCATAAACATTTTGTTCTGGTTCTGGTCGTCCATGATGCCCTTTAGCTCGTTACCAACAACGTGTACGCGCTCATTGTAAGCCCCTTGTTATTTGTAGCTGCGAACATACTTGTTATTTAAGCTCTGGTTCAAAGAACCTTAACCTTATTAAAACCTGAGTCATACACACTTAGATATGCTTATAGTACTGGACTCAAAAAACTTTATAGTCGATGTATATATAAGCACTGTGTGGGCATATATAAGAGCGTCAAAAGAAGTCCCAGTCACCTAGAAGATGGCTCGGCAGTCCTAAAAGGAGTGGTAAACATGGCAAGCATGGTTCCTTATCGTTCGGTTTTTGGCGTTCGTCCTTCTGCTAGCTCGCTGTTCGATCTGTTTGATGATATGACCGACCTTGCAAACAACTCGATTGCTTCCAAGGCGTTTCCCGTTGACGTTGAGGATAAGGGCGACGGCTATGAGGTCAAAGCCTATCTGACCGGTGTCGCCAAGGACGATATCGATGTCGAGCTTAACGAGGGCCGTCTGTCCATTAGCGTGAATGTCGAGGAAGACGAGGAGAACGAGGGCAAGAACTTCCTGCAGAAGGAGTTCAGCTCGTACAGCGCGACGCGTGGCGTGTATCTAAAGGACGCTTCGAGCGAGGGCCTCTCGGCTAAGTACGCTGACGGCATCCTGACCGTTACGGTTCCCAAGATCGTCGAGAAGAAGAACGTTACGAAGATCTCCATCGACTAACTTCGTTGGTGTTCTGCGCTATTAAAAGACAGCAAAAGGGGCTGGGAAGCGATTCTCGGCCCCTTTTGCTGTCTAGGACAGTCTATTGAATGGTTGCCGGCTGATACTGACTCGCAGGGCGTATCGAGAGTTTTCGCGATCCTTGGAGAAGGGTTGCGGAGCTGCCGACCTCGTCATCCAGGGTTGCGGCCAGAGCTTTGGCATAGCTTTTGACGGTAAGGCTCGGACGATTGTTATCTTGGCTGATATGCATGGCAATGAGCTGTTCTGTGCGATCGGTAACAAGTTCGCGCGCGGCTTCGGCGGCTTGGCTGTTGGAGAGGTGTCCCCTTGCAGACAGGATGCGCTCCTGAAGAAAGCGGGGATATTCTCCCTCGCGCAGCATGGTCACATCGTGGTTGCTTTCGAGTGCGAGGACTCGACAATCTTTGAGGGTTTTCATGGCTTGGCTCGATAGCTCTCCGGTGTCGGTGGCAAACCCAATGGAATCATCGAGAACATTGAATCGATAGCCGACCGGATTGATGACATCGTGTGATGTTGAGTAGGTTTGCACGTGGATGCCGGCAATGGATAGGTCGTCGCCGGGATCGAATTCCTCGACAGGCAGATGCGAAAGATTTTCTTTGTTCGAAAGAGTGCCCCTGCTGGCAAAGAGGGGGCCGTGCCAGTGCTTGCACCAGACATCGAGGCCCTTGATGTGATCGCTGTGCTCATGAGTAATGAGAAGAGCCGAGACGTTGTCTGTCGAGAGCCCCAGTTCTGCCATGCGCTTTAATGTCTCGCGGCGAGACAGTCCGTCATCGACCATAATGAGCCCCTGCGGGCCCTCGATGAGTGCGCAGTTGCCTTTAGAGCCACTGCCGAGGATATGAAGGTGCAGACGAGACATAAGATTCCAAAGGATACAATGGGTGCGGACGAATAGAGGAGGAAGCAAATGCCTACGGTATCTCAGCATTATGGACACCATGCCGTGCCTGGGGCAGTCGATGAGACCCGGACGAGGCAGCAGGCTGCTCCTGTTGTGCTCATGGTATCAGGCGGCGCGGACTCGACGGCACTGCTTCTTATGGCGTGCACATCAAAGTTGGATATCCAAGACGGACGCGGTGTTGCCCCCATTGCTCGCGAGCGCCTGCATGTGCTGCATGTAAACCATCATCTGCGCGGCAAGGCGTCCGATGGCGACGAGGCCTTTGTGCGTGAGCTCTGCGCGAAATATGGTTTACCGCTGTGCGTGGAGCACGCTTATTTTGATGGGGAGTCGGGCAATATTGAGGCCGCGGCCCGCGAGGTGCGCTATGCCGCGGCGCGGAGGTATGTTCGCGAGCTCTGCGCCCAGACGGGGGCACCGCGAACGGCGGCTCGTATCTGCACCGCGCACACGTCTTCGGATCGCGCGGAAACGTTTTTGATGAACGCGATTAAGGGTTCGGGGCCCGCTGGCCTATCGAGCATTCCTCGCCGGAGGAATATCGTGGTGCGTCCTTTGCTCGACCTAACTCATGGCGAGCTCGTGGGCTATCTACAGGTACATGGTCAGCCGTGGCGTGAAGACGAGAGCAATGAGGATATCTCGTATCTGCGAAACTACGTGCGCCATCGAGTGATGCCGGTGGTGGCGCAGCGCAACGCGAGCGTCTGCAAGACGATTGGCGCCGCCTGCGAGATCTTAGGCGATGAGGACGCGTTTTTGTCTCAGCTTTCGGCACAGGCGTTTCGAAGCTGCCTGCGTAAGGAGGCGGCGGGCGCGCTGGTGCTCGATGCCAGGCGCCTTGCTGCGGCCGAGGTGGTAATCGCGCGGCGCATCGTGCGACTGGCGATTAAGCGCATCGATCCGGACGCTCGTCCAGAGATGCGACATGTGGAGCGAGTCCTTTCCTGCGTTGCCGAGGGCGCCGGCTCGGTCACGCTTCCGGCGGGGATTGACGCACGCATTGAGTTTGGCATGCTGGCGTTCAAGGCGCCGGCGGCTCGCGAGGGCCTGGTCGCGGACTGGGTTACCGTACCCGGTCGTTTGCCGTTGGGCGGGGGACGTATGCTGGTCACAGAACCGATGGCCGTCGAGCCGGGATGCGATATCGTGCGCCGCGCCCGTGAGCTTGCAGCTGCCGGGGAAGTGACAGCTTTGGTAGACGCGGCTGCCCTGGGTTTTGCCGACAGCGATAGTGAGCGGATCCTGGCGGGCTCGCGTGGCGAGATCCCTGCCGAGGCGCGATTGGCGCGCCTGTGGGTGGACGGTCCTGCACCGGGAGACGTGATGTGCCCGTTAGGGATGAGTGGTCGAAGCAAGAAAGTATCCGACTTGCTAGGTGAGGCTCGCATTCCCGTTTCCGAGCGCGCCGGCGTGCCCATGGTGAGGACGGCGCCGGGGGGTGCCGTGGTGTGGGTCGCCGGAGTTCGCGCGGACGAGCGTTTTAAGTGCACGGCCGCAACGCGCGTGGCATATCTGCTCCGCGTGGTCGATGCGGAATAGCGTCCCACGCCTGCTATTCTGTGCGACGTTGACGGTATTCCCGCGCTGATGGCGCACGGGCTGGTAAATTTACCCCGTGCGCTGCTAGAATGTGTAGTTCGCGTCCATACGGCGGTGTGTGGGCGATAAGCACAAGAAAGGGTTGTCATGGCTTCTCAACATCCGGATATCGAGAAGGTTCTGTTCACGCAGGAGGATATCGACGGTATCGTCTCTCGCCTGGGCGAGGAGATTACGCGCGACTACGCGGGTAAGGATCTGGTGCTGATTGCGGTCCTGCGCGGCGCCGTGGTCTTTATGGGCGACCTGATGCGTAAGATCGAGCTGCCGACCAACATCGATTTCATGGCTGTTTCGAGCTACGGCGACGGTGTGAAGTCCTCGGGTATCGTGCGTATCATTAAGGACCTGGATATCGACATCCGCGGTCGCGACGTGCTGATCGTCGAGGACATTCTGGACTCGGGCCTGACGCTCAAGTATCTGATGAAGAACCTCGAGAGCCGCAAGCCCGCTTCTCTGGAGGTCGCCGCCTTCCTGTGGAAGGACGTTGAGGACCGCGTCTCGGCCATCACGCCCAAGTATGTTGGAACCCATTGCCCCGATGCCTTTGTGGTGGGCTACGGCCTCGACTATGCCGAGCGCTATCGCAACCTTCCGTATCTGGGCATTTTGAAACCGGAGGTTTATTCGTAAGATGCCCGACGACCGTAACGACAACAATTCCCAGACTCCCCGGGACCCAAAGATCCCGGGGATGCCCGGAGGCAAGAAGCCCACGCGTACGGGCTGGCTGTATTTTCTTTTGGCTTGCGCGCTTCTGGGCTATGCCTTCTTTAATATGGGCTCCGGCTTTGCCAGCTCCAGCAATACCGTTAAGCTCGCGACGAGCGAGATGGTGAGCGCCATCAAGCAGGATCGCGTCGAAGATCTGACCTATACGGTTCAAGACGGAAGCGTGACGGGTCATTACTGGAAGACGAAGAAGGACAAGGGCGATACGAGCGAGCTCAAGAGCTTCTCCTCGACCTATGTCGGCTCCGATTCGCTTGCCGAGCTCATGGCGGAGCACCCCGATACCAAGTACATCGTCAACACCAACGATCCCGATTTTTGGGGCGACTTGGCGATGAGTGTGCTTCCGACGATCGCCCTTATCGCCATCATGTTCTACTTTATGCGCCAGATGATGGGCGCCAACAACAGGAACATGCAGTTTGGCAAGACCAACGCCAAGACCAACGAAGCCACACGCCCCAAGGTCAAGTTTGAAGACGTTGCCGGCGTGGACGAGGCAGTCGAGGAGCTCGAGGAGATCCGTGACTTTTTGAGCGATCCGGATCGCTATCGCAAACTGGGCGCCAAGATCCCGCGTGGCGTGTTGCTGGTTGGCCCTCCGGGCACCGGTAAAACGCTGCTGGCCAAGGCCGTTGCCGGCGAGGCGGGCGTGCCGTTCTTTAGCATCTCGGGTTCCGACTTTGTCGAGATGTTCGTAGGTGTCGGCGCCAGCCGTGTGCGTGACCTCTTTAAGGAGGCCAAGTCCCAGGCTCCGTCGATTATCTTCATCGATGAGATCGATGCCGTGGGACGTCAGCGCGGAGCCGGCCTGGGCGGCGGCCACGACGAGCGCGAGCAGACGCTCAACCAGCTGCTGGTCGAGATGGACGGTTTTGAGGAGAGCGAGTCGGTCATCCTGATCGCTGCGACCAACCGTCCTGACATCTTGGATCCGGCATTACTGCGTCCCGGCCGTTTTGACCGTCAGGTCACGGTCGACCGTCCGGATGTGAAGGGCCGCGAGCAGATCTTGCGCGTGCATGCCGAGAACAAGCCGATGGACGAGGACGTGAAGTTTGAGAAGCTCGCCCAGATGACCGTTGGCTTCACCGGCGCCGATCTGGCAAATCTGCTCAACGAGTCTGCGCTGCTGGCTGCCCGCCGCCATCGTTCCGTGATCTCGATGGACGAGGTCGAGGAATCGATGGAACGCGTGATTGCCGGTCCGCAGCGCAAGGGTCGCGTGATGACCGAGGCCGAGCGCACCACGATTGCCTACCACGAGAGCGGTCACGCCCTGGTGGGTCACATCCTGGAGCATTCCGATCCGGTTCACAAGATCTCGATTGTCAGCCGCGGCCAGGCGCTGGGCTACACGCTGCAGCTTCCGCAGGAGGACCACTTCCTTAAGACCAAGAATGAGATGCTCGACGAGCTCGCCGTGTTCTTGGGTGGTCGCGTTGCCGAGGAACTCATGTGCGACGACATCACGTCGGGCGCGAGCAACGACCTGGAGCGCGCGACCAAGATGGCGCGCGAGATGGTCACGCGCCTTGGCATGAGCGAGGAGCTTGGAACGCAGGTTTTCGGTGAGGCGCAACATCAGGTGTTCCTTGGTCGCGATTACGCCGATCACCAGGATTACTCCGAGGAGACGGCGCGCCGCATCGATATCGAGGTTCAGCGCATTATGCGTGAGGCCCATCGTCGTGCGGTCGAGATTTTGGATGCCCGTCGCGATCAGCTCGACCTGATGGCCAAGGTGCTGCTTGAGCG
>USNX01000079.1 GCA_900556205.1 uncultured Collinsella sp. | reverse complement strand
GACCGCAGACCACCGCGAGCGCGACCGCGCCCACCAGGTCGAGCTTGTGCTCGCGCGCAACCAGCACACCCGAGATCGATGCAGCGACAACAGCGAACATCTCGAGCCAAAACGGGATGGCAACCATGGCATCCGAGGCATGTGAGGTAATGGTTATGGCAGCGACGACGGGCAAGATGGGGTCCTTTGGATCGTGGGTTTAGACAATGCCCGTACATAGTACATGGTTGTCGGGCGTGGCGACCCTATTGCTCGGTAAACGGTCGGGGCCGGGTGGGGGCGTAGGTACATAACATGTACATCAGCCTCCAAAGATGTCGAAAAATGTCGGTTTTGGAGGGTGACGTACATGTTTGGGGGTCTGGGTTGATGTTGAACGCGATGGGGGCGTGGCTGAATAGGAGGGATGTCCAAATTTTGAGCGGAGCTCAAAATTTATCCGGTCGGCTTACGCCGACCGCGCTGCGCTAAAAACGCGCCACGGGCGCGTTTTCTTTACGCTCCGCGCCCTGGCGGGTTCGAATCCCTCCTCCTCCGCCGTATTTGCTTGTAAGGGACTCAAAAGAAAAAAGCTCCCATTCTCGGGAGCTTTCTCAATCTAAATGGCGGAGGAGGAGGGATTCGAACCCTCGTGACCTTATACAGGCCAAACGGTTTTCGAGACCGCCGCATTCAACCACTCTGCCACCCCTCCGCGTGGGGTAAAAACAAAGCAGGCTCGAAGGCCTGCTTTGGAATTAACTGGCGGAGAGTCAGGGATTTGAACCCTGGAGACGCTTTTGACGCCTACACGATTTCCAATCGTGCTCCTTCGGCCACTCGGACAACTCTCCGTTAAATGCGAAAGTCAGTATACACGAGGAATCGCAAAGTGCAAACAGAAAAGTTGGCATTTTTTAAAACGCTTGGCCGCGCTTGGCGTTGCGGTGGGGTTTGAGGTACCAAAAAAACGGCTTTCGACCAGCGTGGTTGATCAGCTCAATTGTTCAAAAGGGGTATTCATAAGCGACTTGGCAATGAATATAAAAATCTTTGGGTGGTGTTGTAGACCACTGGTATGCATTTTGCGACCACAACCATGCGCCCGTTGACCTGCGACTTGGCTCAGCTTGTCCCCACGGCACCGTATCTTGTCCACAGATCCGTCAAGCTTTTGGTCAGCATTTGGTTGGAATGCGCATGAAACGTCGTGCGAGTATGGGCATATGTGGAGGTCATGAGGTTGTAGCTGCATATTCTTGCAGCCTAGGAGGTTGAAAGATATTATTACCAAGTCTTTTCCTGCTTCAGGCGCACCTTCACGACCTGAAGCCACATTTGCCCAGAGGAGGTGACAATATGAAGGCTTATGAACTGCTGTTCTTTGTTGACCCGTCGCTCGACCCCGAGACTCGTCTCGCTGTTATGAAGCGTATCGATACCACGATCGCTGAGGGCGCTGGCAAGGTCGACTCCGTTGACGAGTGGGGCAAGCGCAAGCTCGCCTACGAGATCAACGATCTCACCGATGGTGACTACACCCTCATCAACTTCCACGCAGATCCTACCCAGATCGCCGAGCTTGATCGCGTCCTGCGCATCACCGACGCTGTGGTCCGCCACATGATCGTCCGTCGCGACGACCAGGAGTAAGACTGTCGTTTTGGACTGGGCTTGTGCCCCAAGAGGAAGTAGTGAGTTATGAGCATCAATCGAGTGAACATCACCGGTAACCTCACCCGCGATCCCGAGCTGCGCGCCACCGCCGGCGGAACCCAGGTTCTGTCCTTTGGCGTCGCCGTGAACGATCGTCGCCGCAACGCGCAGACTGGCGAGTGGGAGGACTATCCCAACTTTGTCGACTGCACCATGTTCGGCACCCGCGCCGAGGCCGTGAGCCGTTTCCTGGCAAAGGGAAACAAGGTCGCGATCGAGGGCAAACTGCGCTACAGCTCTTGGGAGCGCGACGGCCAGCGCCGGAGCAAGCTTGAGGTCATCGTCGATGAGATCGAGTTTATGAGCTCCCGTGGTGGCCAGGGTGGCTACGATCAGGGCGGCTACGCCCCCGCAGCTCCCGCGCCTGCAGCACGTCCTGCCGCACCGGTGGCCACGCCGCCCGCGGTCGACGTCTACGATGAGGACATCCCGTTCTAAGGGTTGTTCACCTATTTTTGAGTGAGAGGCGGCTTCGGTTCGCCGAAGTTGCCAAATGAAAGGTATTTTGACATGGCTAATGATTTTTCTGCACGTCAGCCGCGTCGTAAGTACTGCCAGTTCTGCAAGGAGAACACTGAGTTCATCGACTATAAGGACACTCAGCTTCTCCGTAAGTACATGACCGACCGTGGCAAGATCAAGCCCCGTCGCGTCACTGGCGCTTGCACGCAGCATCAGCATGACATCGCCAACGCCATCAAGCGCGCCCGCGAGATGGCTCTCCTGCCGTACACCGTCCCCGTGGTTTCCTCTCGTGGCAACCGCGACCGCGGCTAAGAAGGGAGACGCATCATGAAGGTTATTCTTCTCGATGAGATCAAGGGCAAGGGCGGCGAGGGTGACGTCGTAGAGGTCGCTCAGGGTTACGCTGAGAACTTCCTGTTCCCCAAGAAGCTCGCTGTTGCCGCCACCAAGGGCAACCTCAAGCAGCTTGACGAGCGTCGCAACAACATCGCCAAGCGCGAGGCCGTCCGTCTGGCTACCGCCAACGAGACCAAGGCTGCCTTCGAGGGCAAGACGGTCACCGTTGACGTCAAGGTCGGCGACGAGGGCATCCTCTTTGGCTCCGTTACCGCCGCTATGATCGCTGACGCCATCAAGGCTCAGCTCGGTATGGACATCGACCGCAAGCGCGTCGAGCTCGGTAAGCCCATCAAGGTTGCCGGTGCCCACACCGTTGCCATCTCGCTGTACCGCGAGATCAAGGCCGAGGTTGTCGTTCTCGTCGGCGTTACCGCCGAGGAGCTCGCTGCCGAGGCTGAGGTCGAGGAGGCCGCTGAGGCCGCCGAGGCCGAGACCGCCGAGGTCGAGACTGAGGCTGCTGCCGAGTAGCATTTGCTGCAACGCAACAATCTTGTTCTAAGAAGGGCGCTCTGGGAAACCAGGGCGCCCTTTTGTTTTTTTTGCGCTGAGTGAGTGTCATGGCGAACGTTGCGCCGAAGTCCTATATACAGGACCGTTCATCCGTTTGGTTCGGTGATGATTGGTCGCGCGCGGCGCGTTTTGGGACCGTGGCTGATACTATGGATGCTCGCAAGCGATATGAATGAGGATGCTCATGGCATATGACGATAGGGAGATCGGGCTGACGGTCGAGGACCGCGGCTCAAAGTTGGGTCTTCCCCAAAACCAAGATGCAGAGGCCAATGTACTGGCCGCTATGCTGCTATCGCCCGAGGTGGTCGAAGAGGCCCAGGTCGAGCTGCAGCCCGATGACTTCTACCGGCCCATTCATAAGACCATCTATACCGCGATGGTCGATATGTACAACAGCCGCATTCCCATCGACTCCATCTCGCTGATCGATTACCTGCGAAGCATCAACAAGCTCGATGCCGTGGGTGGCGAAGCGTACATTTTGGAGTTGATGGGTCAGACCCTGTCGCTCGTGAACTGGCAGCACCATGCCGCCATCGTCCGTCGCGACTCGATGCTGCGCGAGCTGATCGGCGCCACCAACGAGATTAACGCGCTGGCCTATAACGCCCCCACCGACACCAAAGAGGTCGTGGAGCTGGCCGAGAGCAAGCTGCTCAAGGTTACGGCACGTGAGGTCAAGTCGAGCTACAAGACACTGACCGAGTTTATGGTCGAGGCCTATAACGAGGCCGAGGAAGTGTGCCAGGCCGGTGGTCAGGCGGCGGGCGTGCCCACCGGCTTCCCGTCGCTCGACCGCATGCTCATGGGTTTCCGCGAGGGTCAGCTCATCATCATCGGCGCCCGCCCTGCTGTGGGTAAGACGTCGTTCGCCCTGAACCTGGCACTTAACGCTGCCGCTGCTGGTTATACCGTCGGCTTCTTCTCGCTGGAGATGTCGGGTAAGGAAATTGCCCAGCGTCTGATTTGCGCCTATGCCATGATCTCGATCAGTGACTTCCGCATGGGTCGCATTAGCCCCGAGCAGTGGGCCAATATCAACGAGGCCACGCAGACCTTATCCAAGCTGGATATTCTGATTGACGATACGCCCGGCACCACGGTGACCGAGATTCGCGCCAAGAGCCGCCGCATGCTCCACAACAAGGAGAAGGCCATCATCATCCTGGACTACCTGCAGCTGGTGAGTCCTCCGCCGGGACGCCGCTCCGAGAGCCGTACCGTCGAGGTCTCGGAGATGTCGCGCGGTCTGAAGATCATGGCCAAGGAGCTCAAGATCCCGCTCATCGCGCTGTCGCAGCTCTCGCGTCAGGTCGAATCCCGTACCGGCAAGCGCCCGCAGCTTTCCGACCTTCGTGAATCGGGCTCCATCGAGCAGGACGCCGATATTGTTATGTTCTTGGACCGCTCCGCCGACGAGGCCGAGGCCTCGCGCGACGATCGACCCGACGAGGGCGTTACGCGTATCGTCGTGGCCAAGAACCGTTCGGGCCCGATCGGCGACGTCGACCTGATGTTCCTGCCGGCATCCACCAAGTTCTATGAGCTTGATGGGGCACATGCCGAGGAGTAGGACAGGCGCCCGTTGCACGGGTATACTGGGAATGTTTTGTGCTTCTGCGTGCCGGCGTGGCGCGTAGACAGTCCATGAATGTAAGGAGTAAACATGCCGTCAACCGTTTTGGTCGGTGCCCAGTGGGGCGATGAGGGCAAGGGTAAGATTTGCGACCTAGTCGCCGGCGACTTCGATGCCGTCGTGCGCTACTCGGGCGGCAACAACGCCGGTCACACCATCGTCGTCAACGGCAAGAAGTACGGCCTGCACCAGGTGCCCTCCGGCATCATGTATTCCGACCACGTGTCGGTGATCGGTAACGGCTGCGTCGTCAACCCCAAGGTTGTCCTTGAGGAGATCGATATGTTCGAGGCCGACGGCATCACCACCAAGAACCTCAAGATTAGCGGCAACGCGCATGTCATCATGCCGTACCACATCGATCTGGATGGCGCCTTTGAGCAGAAGCTCGGCAAGAAGAACATCGGTACCACCAAGCGCGGCATCGGTCCGTGCTATCAGGACAAGATGGCCCGCATTGGCCTGCGCATGCAGGACATGCTGGACGAGGCGTTGTTCCGCGACAAGCTGGAGACCGCTCTCGCCCGCGTGAACCCCGAGCTCGAGCTCATCTACAACCTGCCCACCTACACCGTGGACCAGATTTGCGACGAGTACCTGCCGATGGCCGAGCGCCTGCGCCCCTACATCACCGAGACGAGCCTGCTGCTCAACAACATGATCGATGAGGGCAAGAACCTGCTGTTTGAGGGCGCCCAGGCGACGCTACTCGACATCGACCACGGCACCTATCCGTACGTGACGTCTTCCAACTGCACCGCCGGCGGCGCCATCACCGGCTCCGGCGTCGGTATGAAGAACGTCAACCGCGTGCTGGGCGTCATGAAGGCCTATATCACCCGCGTCGGTTCGGGCCCCATGCCCACCGAGCTTTCCTATGAGTCCGAGGCTGGCCACACGCTGACCGAGGAGGGCTATGAGTACGGCGTGACCACTGGTCGCCGTCGTCGTTGCGGCTGGTTTGACGGCCCTATCGCCAACTATGCCTCGCGCGTCAACGGCCTCACCGACATCGCCATGACCAAGCTCGACGTGCTTTCGGCCTTCGACACCATTAAGGTGTGCGTTGCCTATGACGTCGATGGCGAGCGTTACACGAGCGTGCCCGAGCACCAGGTGCGCTTTGAGCATGCCAAGCCCATCTACGAGGAGCTTCCTGGCTGGAAGTGCGATATCACCGGCTGCCGCAGCTTTGAGGAGCTGCCGCAGGAGGCTCAGGACTACGTGGCGTTTATCGAGGATCTGGCACACACCCGCGTGACGTTCATTGGCGTTGGCGCCGGTCGCGAGCAGATCATCAACCGATTCTGGAAGTAATCGGGACTATTTGGTTGTTGCGATATACCCCTTTGCAGCCCAAGCGGGCGGCCGAGGGGTATATTTGCTTGCAAAGGGCTCGCGCGGAGCGGGCCGTTAATCCATAGAGGAGGCACCCTTGAAGGCGGACACTCAAACCATCGACATCCTGTTGTTGGGCAGCGGCGGCCGTGAGCATGCTATGGCAGCTAAGCTCGCAGCATCACCGCGCGCCGGCAAGCTCTACATCGCGCCGGGTAACGGCGGCACCGCGAGCTGCGGCGAGAACGTTGTTCTCGACGACTGCGATCCTGCGGCCGTGGCGGCGTTTGCTCAGAGCCACGGATGCGGACTCGTGGTAATTGGCCCCGAGGCTCCGCTCGTGGCGGGCGTGGCCGACGCCGTGCGCGCGGCGGGTATTCCCTGCTTTGGCCCGGGTGCCGAG